>NZ_CALHHT010000396.1 GCF_938031315.1 uncultured Campylobacter sp. | reverse complement strand
TTTTTAAATTCTAAAGCTTTCTAAATTCCGTTCATAACCCGCTCTAGGCTAATTCGTTTTAAATAAAATTTACGTTATAATCCCGCCAAATTCCACATAGGAGGCAGATATGCAAATCCCTATCGCATACGGCAAAGATGATCATCTAAGCTTAGAGATAAACGAGAAAAATTTGCTCGGCGTTTTCGATCCAAACCCCGTGGCTAAATTTGACGAAACGGCGCTCATCGCAAAGGCTCTGGCAAATCCGATAAATCAAAAAAGCTTTGACGAGTTTATAGCAGGCGATGAAAAGATCGTAATCATCGTAAACGACGGCACGAGACCTACGCCGACGGCAAAAATTTTAAAGCAAATTTACCCAAAAATCCGCGAGAAAAATAAAATTTTCATCATCGCCACCGGCTGCCACAGAGAGGGTACGCTTGATGAGTACGAGATGATCTTCGGCAAAGAAATTTACGCGGAAATCAGCGCCAAAAACGAAGTTCACGATCACGACTCCAAGCACGACGAAATGGTCTTTTTAGGCGAGTCCAAAAACGGCACGCAGATGTATCTAAACAAAATCGTAGCAGAAGCAAAAAAAGTGATCGTCATAGGCTCGGTCGAGCCGCACTATTTTGCAGGCTATACGGGCGGACGAAAGGCGTTTTTACCCGGCGTCGCCAAATACGAAACCATCGAGCAAAACCACAAACTAGCCCTTAGCGCCGACGCTCAGGCGCTGCGCCTAGAGGGCAACCCCGTGCACGAGGATATGATCGACGCGATGAAGGTGCTAGCGCACATCGACGTTTTTTCGATCCAGACGGTGCTTGACAGCGAGCACGGCGTGTATTACGCAAGCGCGGGCGATTTGAACGACAGCTTTTACGACTGCGTGAAAAAGGCCGACGAGGTCTTTTGCGTAAATATCCCGCGCAAGGCCGACATCGTGATCTCGGTCGCGCCTTATCCGATGGACGTCGATCTCTATCAGGCGCAAAAAGCCCTAGATAACGGCAAACTAGCACTCGCGCAGGACGGAATTTTAATCATGGTCGCAAAGTGCCGCACAGGCATCGGACCAAAGCCGTTTTTTGACCTGATGGCCTCCGCCGACACGCCCAAAAAGGTGCTCGAAAAGATCAGCGCTGGCTTTAAGCTCGGCTATCACAAGGCCGCTAAAATGGCTGAAATCTCGCTCTGGGCGCAGACCTGGGCAGTGAGCGATCTAAGCGACGATGAGATGCGCGCCGTGCATCTAAAACCATACCACGACATCCAAAAGGCCGTGGACGACGCGCTCGCGCAAAAGGGCGCGGACGCTAAAATCATCATCCTGCCGTTTGGCTCGATGACGGTGCCTAAGGCCTAGGTTTGGCTAAAATTTTATATTACGACGCGAGCGCAGGCATCAGCGGCGATATGAACTTAGGCGCGCTGGTGGGGCTCGGCGTGGATTTTGGCTATCTTTGCGCCGAGCTAGAGAAGTTAAATTTAGCCGGCGAATTTAAACTCATGCGCAAAAGCGTGCTAAAAAACGGCATCGCCGCGACCAAAATCGACGTCGCGCCTCTAAAATCGCAGCCCCACGCCAGAAGCTACGCCGATATCGTGCAAATTTTAGAGAGTTCAAATTTGAGCGAGCGTTGCAAACAAAGAGCGGGCGCGATATTTCGCACAGTTGCCGAGGCCGAGGCTAAAGTTCACGGCACGGACGTAGAGCGGGTACATTTCCACGAGATCGGCGCGATAGATAGCATCGTGGACGTCGCGGGCGCGGCGATCTGCTTTGAGTATCTTTTTGAAAAGCTCGGCGTCTCGCGCATCGTAAGCTCCAAAATCGAGCTTGGCGGCGGCGTAGCGATCTGCGATCACGGCGCGCTTAGCGTGCCTGCGCCCGCCGTTTGCGAAATTTTAAAAGGCGTGCCCGTAAGCCTCGGGCGCGCAAATTTCGAGATGACTACGCCCACGGGTGCGGCGATTTTAAAGGCCAGCGCGGATGAGTTTACGGACGGCGCGAGCTTTAGGATCAAAAAGATCGGCTATGGCGCTGGCGGCAAAGACTCCGCGGGCTTTGCAAACGTGCTTCGCGCGATGATCTGCGAGGCGGATGAAAATTTGAACGATGAAAGCGATGAGCGAAATTTAGCCGCGCGCTCAGGCTACGGCGAGGTTTGCAAGCAAATTTTAATCTCCACGAACATCGACGATATGGATGCCGAGAGCTTTGCGCTTGCCTGCGAAATTTTGCGCGAGAACGGCGCGCTAGACGTCTTTAGTCGCTCTATTTTTATGAAAAAGGGGCGCGCGGGCTTTGAGCTAAACGCGCTGTGCCGCAAGCAGGACGCGCAAAATTTAAAGGATCTTATATTTACGCACACGACGGCGATCGGCGTTCGCGAGGTAGAGGTTGTTAAAACCGAGCTAAAGCGCGAGTTTGTGCGGGTGCAGACGAAATTCGGCGAGATAGGGCTTAAAATTTCAGGCACCTGCCAAACGCAAAAAGCAAAGCCCGAATTTGAGGACTGCAAGGCCGCGGCGCTCGCGCACGGCACGACGATCGAGCGGGTGCGAAAAGAGGCGCTAGAAATCTATGACGAAACTAGAAAAACTAAAGGCTGATCTGCGCGGGCTGGGCGAACTCGCGGTCGCATTTAGCGGCGGCGCGGACAGCTCGCTACTACTGCGTGCGGCGCACGACGCTCTGGGCGAACGGGCTATCGGCATAACGATCAGATCGCCCTACATGTCCTCGCGCGAGATCGCCGAAGCCGTAGAATTTGCCCGCGCTTACGGCATCAGGCACGAAATTTTAGAGCTAGGCGTCGCAGAGGAGATCAAAGACAATCCCGAAAACCGCTGCTATCTGTGTAAAAAGGCGGTGTTTTCGCGCCTAATCGAGCGCGCCCGTGAGCTTGGCTTTAGCCGCGTTGCAGACGGCACGAACCGCGATGATCTAGGCGAATACCGCCCGGGGCTCAAAGCAAAAGAGGAGCTAGGCGTGCTCTCGCCGCTGATAAATTTAACCAAATCAGATATCCGCGAGCTCTCGCGCGAGCTGGGCTTACCCACTGCCGAAAAGCCTGGCTACGCGTGCTTGCTAACGCGCCTGCCGCACGGACGCGAGATCGATGAGAGCGAGCTAAATTTGATCGAAGCCGCGGAAAATCTGCTCATCGCAAGCGGCTACGCAAACGTCCGCGCGCGGTGCGACCGCAAAAATATAAAGCTGCAAATGCCCTTTGCTAGCATGCAAAGCTTCCTAAACGACGCGAAATTTAAAAGCGTCGTTAGGCAGCTCGTTATGCTCGGCGCGGCGGAGGTAACGCTCGATCTAAAGGGGTTTAGAGAGGATGTTTTGCATGAGAGAGGATGAAATTTTAGAGCTTTTTGCTGGGGTAAAAAGCGGCCGCGTGAGCGAGCAAGAGGCGCTAAAATACCTGAAAAACTACCCCTACGAGGACGTGGGCTGCGCCAAGATCGACACTCAGCGCGCCCTGCGAAACGGCGCGGGCGAGGTGATCTACGGCGAGGGCAAGACGGATGATGAAATTTTACGTATCGCAGAGGCGATCGGCGCGAGAGGGCAAAATATCCTGATCACGCGCACGAACGAGCGGGTTTTTAAGCGGGTGTGCGAGGTGCTGCCGCAGGCGGAGTTTAACGCTCGCGGCCGCGTCATCAGCGTCAAATTTAAAGAGCCCGCGCTCACGCAAAGCTACATCGCGATAGTCTCCGCAGGCACCGCCGACGGCGCGGTCGTGGAGGAGGCGTACGAAACAGCGAGATTTCTAGGCAACGACGTGCGCAAATTTAGCGACGCGGGCGTGGCTGGGCTGCACAGGCTGATCGCAAATTTAGATGAGATACGCGGCGCAAAGGTCGTGATCGCAGTAGCCGGCATGGAGGGCGCGCTAGCTAGCGTGCTCGCAGGCCTCGTGAGCGTGCCGGTGATCGCGGTGCCCACCAGCGTGGGATACGGCGCGAGCTTTGGCGGGCTGGCGGCGCTACTAGCGATGCTAAACAGCTGCGCAAACGGCGTTGGCGTCGTAAATATCGACAATGGCTTTGGCGCCGCATACAACGCGAGCGTGATAAATCATCTCTAAATTTACGCCGCGCGAGGCAAATTTAACGGCTAAATTTAAAAGGAAAGCGTTGCGAGGGGAAAATTTAAGAGAGCAAAAAAGTGCCGCAAAGCTCGTGCAAAAGGCGCAAACAAGGCAAAGCACGCGAACGAGGCTAGCGTTTTTAGCCGCGGCGGTTTTGATTTTGGCGGTTGAAATTTACATCGCGATCTGCGTAAAGGGCGGCTTCGTGCGGCACTACCTGGGCGACGTTTTGGTCGTCATCTTGCTTTACGCGTTGGCGCGGGCCGCATTTGGCGCGCCGCCGTCAAATTTGCCGCTTAAAATTTTCGCGTTTGCCGCAGCCTTGGAGCTCGCGCAGTATTTGGGCGCCGTGCAAATTTTAGGCATAGAAAACAAAATTTTAAAAGTAATGATCGGCGGGACATTTGATTTTGCCGATCTGCTCTGCTACGCCGCAGGCTGTGTCCTGGCGGGCACCGCCGAAAAATTTGAAAGTAAAAACCAGCAAAGGAGAAGCGATGGATAAAGAAAAAGCCGTGCAAAAGATGACCGAGGTCATGGCGAAATTCGTCGGCTACACGGGCAAGGTGCTGCCCGACGACGTGACGGCGAAGCTAAGCGAGCTCGCCGAGCGCGAGACGCAGCCGCTGGCGAGAGAAATCTACAAAACGATGTTTGAAAACCAGCGCCTAGCTAAGCAGCTAGATCGTCCGTCCTGTCAGGATACGGGCGTGATCCAGTTTTTCGTGCGCTGCGGAGCGAACTTCCCGCTCATCGGCGAGCTTGAAGAGCTGCTGCGCGAGGCTGTACTGCGAGCGACGCGCGAGGCTCCGCTGCGTCACAACAGCGTCGAGACCTTTGATGAGTACAACACCGGCAAAAACGTCGGCAAGGGCACGCCGAGCGTATTTTGGGAAATCATGCCGCAAAGCAGCGAGTGCGAGATACACACCTATATGGCGGGCGGCGGCTGTAGCCTGTCCGGCAAGGCAACCGTACTGATGCCGGGCATGGGCTACGAAGGCGTCGTGAAATTCGTCATGGACATAATGACCAGCTACGGCATAAACGCCTGTCCGCCGCTGCTAGTGGGCATAGGCGTGGGCACCTCTATCGACGTGGCGTCCTTGTTATCTAAAAAAGCGCTGATGAGGCCTCTTGGCTCGGCAAACCCAAACGAACGCGCCGCGCTAACCGAAAAGCTGCTCGAAGATGGCATAAATAAAATCGGCCTGGGCCCGCAAGGCATGAGCGGCGCAAGCTCGGTCATGGGCGTACATATCGAAAACTGCGCCCGCCACCCAAGCGTCATCGCCGTCGCCGTAAACGTGGGCTGCTGGTCGCACCGCAAAGGCCATATCGTCTGGGACGAGCAGCTAAGCTTTGCCGTAAAATCGCACAAGGAGTTCGCGCTATGAGTAAGAAAATTTTAACCACACCGATCAAGGCCGAGGATCTAGCGGATATAAGGATCGGCGACGTGATCTACCTCAGCGGACACATCGTCACCTGCCGCGACGTACCGCACAGACGCGTCGTGCAGGAGGGCCGTGAGCTGCCGCTTGATATCAGAGGCAGCGCAATCCTGCACGCTGGACCGATCATCAGAAAAACGGGCGAACAAAGCTTTGAGATGGTCTCGGTGGGGCCGACTACGAGCATGCGGATGGAGAAATTTGAGCGAGAATTTATCGCCAAAACGGGCGTGCGCCTGATCGTAGGCAAAGGCGGCATGGGCGAGGGCACGATGAGCGGCTGCAAGGAGTTTGGCGCGATACACTGCGTATTTCCAGCAGGCTGCGCAGTGGTGGCGGCTACACAGGTCGAGGAGATCGAGAGTGCTGACTGGATGGAGCTTGGGATGCCAGAGACCTTGTGGAAGTGCCGCGTGAAGGAGTTTGGTCCACTCATCGTCTCGATCGACGCGCACGGAAATAATCTTTTTGAGCAGAACAAGGTCAAATTTAACGAGAAAAAAGACGCAGCGCTGGCTGAAATTTTGTCGCAGGTCGGGTTTATAAAATGAAATTTAAACAGTATAAATTTACCACACTGCCAAATTTTATAAAATATTTAGGTTTAATAATAGGTCAAAGCTAAACCGTCGGCTAGATTTAACCGACGGTTTATATGAATTTAAAATATCGAAAACATAAATGACAAAATGAATAATACCAATAGTCCAAATAGCATATTTGGACGTTGGAATTTATTTGCCGCTTTTAATTCCGATCCCGGGATTACCGGAATTACGGTTGCTAGCGCTGCGACGGGACCTCCCGTGAGATAATATTGCATCATAGCGCTACCACCTGCAGCCATAACGGCTAACGATAAAGGTGTCGCTGTGCCTAGCGAAAGAGCGGCTTGCAAAAATGGTATGGTTATGGCTACTGACGCGGCATTACTCTGGGTTACAAAACCCGCTAACGCCGATACTATTAGCATACTTTGTATAGGTGCATGAGTTAGCATCGGAGTAAAAATTTGACCGATAAGATCGGCCAATCCGATTTGCTTTATAACACCGCTCATAAATAAAAAGCCTATCGTAGCTACAAGCGGAGTAGCTATCTTGCCGACGCCTTCTAGCATATTTTTCTCGCCTTCTTGAAAATTTAAAACGGAAAGTAAAATCGTAATAATCGCACTTGCAATACCTACTACAAAGACTGGAAATCCCGCAATAAAGCCGATGAAAAGTACAATAAAAGGCAAAAACGCTTTCCAAACCGGAGCTTCGTCAGCCTTTGCTTCAAATTCTTTTGAAATGCGCTCGACATCCTCTTTACTAAGCGTTGTGCCGCTTCGCATTCTTTTTAATCTAAAAAAAGCGCAGGCAAAAACACAAAGTCCGACGAACGTACCTATAACGTTAATTAGTCCGAATCCGATATTCGATACCGCTACGACGGCTACTTGTGTAGGATGGGTAAAACCGCCGTAGTTGCCTAAAATACCAGCATGTCCATGGATACCGGCAGATTTATTAGGATCTACTCCAAGCTTTACGGATGCCGTACCGGTTATGACCGCAGTGATAGCCGGTTGCGTAAAACCGGTAAGCATACCTATTACCGCTGCCGCTATACCTCCGGCAGTCGCTACACCTACGCCCCCGCCCAGCTTATTTCCTAGTCTTACAATACTTCGAATAATTACATCCATGAAACCACTGGCTTGCATAACGCCGATAAACATTAAAATTCCTGTCATATCGGCAATAACCGGATTTAAACCTCCGTTAATAAGAGAGACCAAAGATACGATATTTTTTGGTCCTGCTACCGGAAATCCTGCTACTAGCGCGCTAATTGCCGAACCGACTATAGCCGTAGTATATAACGGCGTCTTACCACTTATCATTAAGATAAGCGTAAAAATCATAACGCATTGAGCCGCGACTAACATTGTTAACTCCTTTTTAAGAAATTTCTTTGGGCATTATAACATTTTTTTAAAAAATTATATATAATATTTAGTATTTTGTATTGAAAAATTTTAAAATATGGTATAATTTCCCAAACTAAAAAAAAGTGAAGGAGTAAAAAATGTCAAAGCCAAAAATTGCAGTCGGTGCGTTGGGCGGTACGATTTGTATGAGCGCGAACGGTGGACAAGGCGGAGTTAAACCTAGCTTTAGCGCAGAGCAGTTAGTAGGTGCAGTACCTGCTTTGAGGGAGATGGTGCAAATAGAGGCCAAAACCTTGCTGGCTCTTCCTAGTGGTAGTTTAAAGGTACAAGATCTTGTAGAAGTTTATAAATGGGCGAAAGAGCAGATAGCTAAAGGGGCAGCAGGCGTGGTTATTACACAAGGAACCGATACGCTAGAAGAAAGCGCATTCTTTCTAAATTTAGTTTGGGATGAGCATGCTCCGTTAGTTCTTACCGGCGCTATGCGAAATGCTGACTCTATCAGTTCGGATGGCGCCGGTAATATATACGCTAGCGTGCTAACTGCCATTAGTCCGCAAAGCAGAGATCGGGGCGTACTAGTAGTATTAAACGATACGATCCATAGTGCATTATGGGTTCACAAGAGTAATACCTTTTCTCTACAAACTTTTGTATCAATCAATGCCGGTATTCAGGGGCTTGTGATAGAGAATGAAGTAAAATTTATAGCTCCTGCCGTATCTCGTAAAATTTATCCCCTGCCTAGCGTTAA
>NZ_CALHHT010000395.1 GCF_938031315.1 uncultured Campylobacter sp. | reverse complement strand
TTATCGGTGCAAGGTTCGTCTACGTCAAATTTAACGGCGTCTGCCGCATCGCATGCTTCATTTAAATTTACGTTAGCTCGCGATACGTCGCGCTCGCTCGTTTGGGTTTGTTTGGCGTCGCCGTGTTTGAGCGCATCCGTTTTTAAAATTTCATCCGCCGCCGCTTGAGCCGCGCCGTCTGCGTCAAATTTAGTCCGCTCAAAAGTAAATCCGACGGCCTCCAGCCAGTAGCCGATATAATCTAACAGGTCGCACGGGCGATCGAAAAAATCCTCCGCAAGCGCGAACTCGCAGGCAAATTTCACGTTTCGCGGCTCGCGGGTTTGCAGCAGGCGGCTAAAAATTTTTTGCCGCTCATCCCTACTCGTCTGCGGATCCGCAAGCCTCTCGCGCCAGATTTGCGAGCTCTCGTAACTAAGCCCGCGCCACGGATACTCCGCGTAATACGCGCTCTCGTTCGGCTGCAATTTAAAAAGCTCGCCAAGATACGAGTGCAAAAACGGCGCGAACTCGAGACTTGCCGCAGCGATGACCTCTTCGGCGTTTTTCCAGCGCGCGCTTTTTTCATCTCTGCCGCGTTGCCGTGCATTTTTGCTTGCGCTTTCGTCCGCCCGCGCCGAGCGCGCATTCTCTCCCATCTGTGCCGCGCTTTCGTCCTGCTGCGTTTCGCACCCCTCTGCCGCCTCCTCGCGCAAAATTTCAACCGCCGTAGCGATCAAAGCTTTAAAATCCTCCTCGCCTACATAGCCCAGAGCGTCCTTTAGTAGCGTACCGCCCTCTTGCTGCCCGCGCAGCAGGCCATCCGCTAGCGTAAAATACGCCGTCTCGTCGCCTTGTAGCCGCCAAAACCGCTCGTATAAACCGGGCACTCTAAAGCCGTCGCGTTCGAAATCTCGCGCCAGATTTAGCGCCTCATCCCGTTTATCCATCTTATTTCCTTTTGCGATTTTATTTTGATAATTCTAGCGTAAATTTAGGTTAAAATTTTGAAGGCGACTTATTTTATATGTCAAAATTCCGGCAAAAATATGAGAGATTAAATTCGGCGGTAAATTAAAATTTAAAAGTGTGCCGAGCCCCGTAGAGCCCGGCTAAATTTTAAAATAGCTCTTAAATTTAAAAGCTATCGTCTCTTTTTTCAAAGATCAGATGCAGCACGTAGGTCACGGCAAAAGTCAAGGTGCTAGGCACGATCCAGCCGAGCATCGAGTCGTAAAACGGCATCATCTTCACAAACGACGTCACAAGCGGCACCGAAATGCCCAAAATATCAAGTCCGTTTATGACGCCCTCGACGACGCAGACATAGACGCAGGCGCGGTAAATCAGCTTGCTCGAATCGATCCACGGATTAATCAGCGAGAGGATTATCAGCATGATCGAGATCGGATAGATTGCGACGAGCACGGGGATGGAGCCTTTGATGATGGTCGTAAGGCCGAAATTTGCGACTCCAAAGCCGATCACGCACCAAGCGATCGCCCAGGTTTTATATTTGATCTTGCCTTTCGTAAGCTCCTCGAAGTATTCGCTAGCCGAGCTTATAAGCCCTAATGTCGTGGTGATGCAGGCTAGAAAAAACGCGCTGCCTAGAATCACGACGCCAATTCTTCCGAAATAATGATCGCTTACTCGCGACAGAAGCTCCGCTCCGTTGATATTCGGCGTATCTTTGAAAAGCTCCGCGGAGGTCGCGCCCAGATAGCCCAGCATAAAATATATCGTCATCAGTATGACGCCCGACATCATTCCCGCTTTTATCGTGGAGGTGACGAGATGCTTCTCGTCGCTAACGCCGGTTGCTTTAATGGCGTTAATTACGATGATTCCAAATGCCAACGATGCAAGCGCATCCATCGTCTGATAACCCTCTACGAAGCCTTTTGCTGCGGCATGATCAACATACTCGCCGCTAGGAGCTACGAAACTTCCGATAGGAAACAAAAATCCCGCGCCGAAAAGTAACAAAATAAGCGCCAAAAGTATCGGCGTGAGGTATTTTCCTAGCAGATCGACGAGCTTTGAAGGGTTCATACAGATGTAATAGTTCAGCGCAAAATATGCCGCAGAATAAACAAATAGCCAAATTTGAAGGCGCTCTTCCGCAATAAAAGGCTTAATCGCGATGTCAAAAGGCATATTCGCCGCGCGCGGTATCGCAAAAAGCGGCCCGATCGTAAGATATAAAAGCGCGGTAAAAACGATCGCAAACACCGGATCTATGCGGCGCACCAGGCTCTGAAGCCCCTTGGCGCGCGCAATGCCTGCGACGCCGAGAACCGGCAGAAGCACCGCCGTAGCGCAAAAAAACATTATCGCGACATAAAAATTCTGCCCGGAATCCTTGCCTAAGCCCGGCGGAAAAATAAAATTTCCCGCACCGAAAAACATCGCAAACAGCGTAAGCGATATCGTCAAAAACTGGCTTCTACTAAGCTTGCCCTTCATCTTAAACCTTCTTTAAATAAAGTAAAGTTTGTATTATAGTTATAAATGTTTAAAACATATTTAAATTTAGCTCAAATTTAGCCGCAAATCCTCCGTCTCGTGATTTTTGATCCCGCAAACAGCGCGCAGGGCGGCTAAAATTTTAAAAATTTTAAGTATAATTTCGCAAAGCTTGAGGCTAAATTTAGGCAAAATGAGCGAGGATAAAAATGGCAAAAGTTAAAACCACGATTTTTGAGTGTCAGCACTGCGGCAATCAGCAAAGCAGATGGCTCGGCAGATGCCCCGACTGCGGCGCATTCGATAGCTTCGTCGAGCTCAAGCCCGCTCAGATCAAAGCGCTAAAAGAGATCGAGGGCGAGCTTGCCCGCGCCTCATCCGTAAGCGCCAAAGCGATCAGCGAGATACAGATCGAGCAAATTTCGCGCATCGACACCAAGGATAGCGAGCTAAATTTAGTCCTCGGAGGCGGCGTCGTGGAGGGCTCGCTCGTGCTAATCGGCGGCAGCCCCGGCATCGGGAAATCTACGCTACTGCTTAAGATCGCAGCAAATTTAGCAAGCGGCGGCCGCGCGGTGCTTTACGTAAGCGGCGAAGAGAGCGCTAGCCAGATCAAAATGCGTGCGCAGCGGCTGGGCGCGATAAGCGAGCAGCTGTTTTTGCTCACCGAGATAAATCTAAGCGCCGTGCTTGAAGAGGTGGAGCGCAGGGATTATAAGTTTATCGTCATTGACAGCATCCAGACGCTTTTTAGCGACAAAGCCCCTTCTGCGCCGGGCTCGATCACGCAGGTGCGCGAGATTACATTCGAGCTGATGCGACTTGCCAAAGCGCGCGGGATTTCGATCTTCATCATCGGCCACATCACCAAAGAGGGCTCGATCGCGGGCCCGCGCATACTAGAGCATATGGTGGACGTGGTGCTGTATTTCGAGGGCGATGCGAGCAAGCAGCTTAGAATTTTGCGCGGTTTTAAGAACCGCTTTGGGGCTACGAGCGAGGTGGGGATTTTCGAGATGGGGCCGCACGGGCTCGTCAGCGCCAAGGACGTCGCGAGTAAATTTTTCACGCGCGGTAAGGCGGTAAGTGGCTCGGCGATCACGATCACGATGGAGGGCACGCGCGCGCTCGTCGTGGAGATCCAAGCGCTCGTGTGCGAGAGCGGCTACCCCAAGCGCAGCGCCACGGGCTTTGATAAAAACCGCCTCGATATGCTTCTGGCGCTACTTGATCGCAAGCTTGAGATCGGGCTTGGCGGATACGACGTCTTCGTAAACGTAAGCGGCGGCGTAAAAATCACCGAAACGGCGTGCGATCTCGCCGTCGTCGCAGCGATCGTAAGCAGCTTCAAAAACCGCCCGATCAGCAAAGAAAGCGTCTTCATCGGCGAGGTGAGCCTAAACGGCGAGATCAGAGAGATATTCAACCTCGATGCGCGTCTGAAGGAAGCCGCGATGCAGAAATTTAAAAACGCGATCGTCCCGATGAAGCCGCAAAACGCGCAGGGGCTTAAAATTTTTCACGCTACCGAGATCACGCAAATTTTAGATTGGATGTGAAGCGGCGCGCTTCTTAGCCTCGATTTAGCAGGGGGCGCGAATAGGCGAAAATGGACTTTGAGCGGCAAAGGGCGCGTTGCTTTCGCATGGGCGCGACGAGGGGGCGCAAGTGCGCTACTTTTTGCATGGCTCACAAGCAAGCGCAAATTAGCTTGATCGCTAAGGCGCGATTTTTGGAATTTCACGTATCGTAGCGGCTCAAAAATTCGTTTGAGCTTTAAAACGGCTCGGCAACGGTGCGGTTAAAATTTAATCATTCGGGCCGCATCCCAGGCCAATACAAGGCGAGTGCTTTGCGGCGCAAATTTTAAAATTTTGCCGCAATGCGGCGCAAAGCCAAGCCCGATAGGTCCTTGCGTCGCGCAAAATTCTATCGCGGCGCGCAGGACGTATCGCATGGGGCTAAGAACCGGTAAAATTTTAGCGGCGCCAAACTCTCATTCGCGGGTGCGGATACCACAAGCAAAGTATCGCGCCGAATGGGCGCCGCCGTAGCACGTCGCAGCCCGAAAAGGCTTGCTAGCAAGACGCTATGCAAGCCAAAGCGCGCAGGTCCGCCTCACGTAGCCAAAAGACAAAGCCTACAAGGCGGCAAGATAGCAACGCAGCGAGAGCGCGATGAAATTTTAACGCAGACCGCATAAGCCGTCGGCAAAGCCTAATTCTACGGACAGGTTCCGCGGATAAAATTTCGCAAATTTAGCGCGGATAAAATTTCATAAATTTAAACAGAAAGGTGCGTATGAGCCCAAACGTAATCGTCAAATTCGTCATTTTGTTTTTCATCAAAGCCCGCAGCTTAAATGTCAAATTTAGCAGGCTAGATGCCATCGTATCGCGCGCTTACGCTAAATATGGGGTGCTGTTTAAGCTAAGCGTGCCGCTACTTGCCGCAGCATCGGTATTTGCGCTGTTTAACCTATACGATTTTGCCAAAGCCAACTACGCGCTGACGGTCTTTTTGCTCGCTTTGGGCTCGCCTCTGCTTACGTATAGCTTTTTTAAGGCGATAAAATCGGCGATGACCTTCGCGCTATTTGTGATCCCCTTTGCGGCGGTGTTTGCGATCATCGCGGTGACGGGCGCACAGAAGCTCGATAACTCGCTAAATTTCAACATCGTCTTTCCGCTGTTTTTCACCCTCGTGTGGTTTGTGATGTCGGTGATCGCCGACGAGGACGTAGCGCAGATCATGAATAAGATCGTATCGAAGCTCTCGACGCTTTTCGTGACGATTTTCATCCTTTACAACTACGAGGCGCTGCACGGAATTTTAACTGCGAACGCCGGAGGATATCGCGCGAGCGGCGATGATCTGACCGCGCTTGATCTGGTGTTTATGACGATTAGGTTTTTCACGCTGCCTTCGATTTTTACGTTGATGATTTTTGAGATCAAAGATTATCTTTTTATCAGATACGACGCGTTCGTGCAGGCACAGCAGGAGCGCATGCAGGATTTAAAAAATTCCAAGGGCTCGAAGTAAAATTTTAAAGTTTAATTCAATCTAATTTTGCGCGCCTTAAATGCTCGCAAATACTAAAGATTGCGACCGCCGTGTGCACGCTGGCTTCGGCGCGGCGGCGGGACTAATAAAATTTGAAATGAGATTTTTAGGACAAAATTTTGAGATGGAATTTTAATGACGCACCGCTTATGCGGGGGTTAGGATTTAAAGCCGCAAAGCTTCAAATCCCGACCCACATCAAATTTAAAATTCTAAAAGAAGCTGTATATGTCGTCTAAAAGGAAGTATTTTTTATCGACGGTGCCTTTGTAGAAAGGCTCGAAAGTATCGTTATACGCTTTTTTGAAAAAGCCCTCTTTACTAAGCGAGATTAGCGCTTGATTGACGGCTTCTGCGAGATCTGCGTTGCCTTTTTGCATCGCGATGCCTAAAAATACGTTCTCGCCAAGACTTTTGATATTAACCTCGACGCTAGGATCTGCGACCGGATAGACCATCACAAATAGATTATCGTCGCACGCGCCGTCGATTTCACCGCTTTTTAGCCGCTTGTAGCAATCGGAGGAATTTTTGCAATACACTAGATTGTAGCCGCCGTCCTTTTGCATAAACGCTTCGCCCGTCGAGCCGCGAATGACGCCTACTTTCTTACCTCGCAGATCGCTCATTTTTTGGATATTGTCGCTTTTTCTGGTTAAAACTCCGGAATTTACCGAAAGATAGGGCATCGAAAACTCATAATTTTTCTTTCTCTCCTCAGTAACGCTTGCAGCCGCGATAAGCATATCCGCCTGATTATTTTGAATAGACGAAAAGCGTGCCTGCGCCGATACCGGCATCAGCTCGATCCTGCCGCCCGCTGCGCCTAAAATTTTACCGCCGAGCGCGTTGGCAAGCTCAACGTCAAAGCCCTCAAAGTCGCCATCCGTAACCTTGCTAAAGGGCGGCTCGTTTTCATAAACGGCGATTCTAACCACTCTGTTCTGCCTTATCTCGCTTAATGAATTCGCAAAGGCAAGAACGCAAGATAAAAGCAGGAAAAATAGCGTTTTTTTCATTTTAAACTCCTCTAAAAAAACACACTATTTTATCCCAAAATTTCTTAAAAAATATTTGATTTAAAGCGCGCTTAGCGGAATTTGCTAAGCGCGTTTGAGGTTGTGTATAAATTTAACGCAGGCTAATTCTTAGCTGAAATTTACTAGAAAAAGCTGTAAAGATCGTCGAGTAAGAAATATTTTTTATCGACGGTGCCTTTATAGAAGGATTCGAAAGTGTCCTCGTAAGCCTTTTTGAAAAAGCCCTCTTTGCTAAGCGCGATCAAGCCTTTATTGATCGCTTCTAGCAGCTCCGCGTTACCCTTTTGCACCGCGACGCCCAAGAATACATTATCGCCTAAATTTTTTATATTGACCTCTACCGCAGGATCTACGATCGGATAGACCATTACAAAAAGGTTGTTGTTGCAATACCCGTCGATCTCGCCACTTTTTAATCTCCTATAGCAATCAACCGAATCGTTGCAATAAGAAACATTATAACCGCCGTCCTTTTTGATATACGCTTCGCCGGTAGTCTTGCGGATGACGCCGATCTTTTTGCCCATCAGATCGCCTATTTTGTGAATATTTGAGTCTTTTTTCGTTAAAATTCCCAAATTCACCGTAAAATACGGCATCGAAAAATCCACGCTGCCTTTACGCTCTTCAGTGATACTTGCAGCCGCGATTATAATATCTGCCTGATTGTTTTGCAGCATCGGAAAGCGCACTTCGTTTGTTACCGGTATAAGCTCGATACGACCACCGCTGTTGCCAAAAATTTTACCGGCTAGCGCATTGGCAAGCTCGACCTCAAATCCCTCAAAGCCTTTCTCGCTCGACTTACTAAAAGGCGGCTCGTTTTCATAAACGCCCACTCTGATAACCTTGCTTTGCTTTATTTCGCTTAAGGAATTCGCAAAAACAAAGATCGCCGACAATAGAATAAGAAAAAATGACTTTTTCATAATTTCCTCCTTGAATTTTAAATTTTTCGTAATTGTAATGTAAATTTTCTTAAAATTTCATTTTACTAGAACCGAAACTATTCCCTAAATTGCGAGTTTAGCGATAAAATTTCGTAACTAAAATTTCTAAGCATAATGATAGAGGCTTTTTAAATTTTGCTACCTTGCACCAAGCTCCGCCTGCTTTCATTAAATTTTAGTGCTTAGCTATAAATTCTGTGCGTCTATTAGCGCCGCGCAAAAATAGTATGCCGCTACGGAATTTTATGGAATTTTATAAATTCTGCAACGACGCGTTAGTTAGAATTTGCAATCCAAACCCAAGCTCGCAAAGTCGGACAAAATAGTAAGGCTATGCGAGCCTTTTAAAATTTTACCTGGCGAGAGCACACAGCTATGCTTACTACAAGCAAATTCAGGCGAGCCGTACCGCTATGCCCGCCTAAAATAGGCTATAAAGATCATCCAACAAGAAATATTTTTTCTCCGCAGTGCCCTTGTAATACGGCTCGATAGTCTCTTCGTAGGTCTTTTTCATAAAGCCGTTCTTACTTAGCTTGACTAGCTCGCCGTTTAAGAACTCAAGCAGATCCTTATTGCCCTTAGAAACCGCAATGCCTAAGAAATCCGAAACGCCTAAATTCTTGATATTTACCTCGGTGTCGCTGTCGATTACGGCATAAGCTAAAACTATCAGATTGTCTGTCGCATATCCAATACCCTTACCATCCTTTAGCATTTTATAGCATTCATTTGCAGT
>NZ_CALHHT010000394.1 GCF_938031315.1 uncultured Campylobacter sp. | reverse complement strand
CAAATCGCAAAGGATCTAAATATCCCAGTTTGCGGATTTTATCCTAACGAAATTGCCGCGCGCATCGGCACGCACTCGATCGCCGCAGCAAAAGCGGTAAGCTTTGCCAGCATATATGAGGATAAAATTTCATTTTCTGCGCTAAGACCTGCACAAGATGGCGCAAATTCTAAAAAATCAGAGCTTTACGGCAAAAATTCCGCTTGCGAAAGTGATGCAAAATTTCACGACGAAAATTCCGCTTGCCAAAGCGGCGCGATAGAGCTTGATAAAGTCGTTGCCGACAAAAGCTACTTCACTGACGCCGCAAACTCCACGCGCTGTGAAATTCTAACCCCGTTGAAATTTGAAAGCAAGCTCTACGCCAAGGCTCGTGCGAACGTTAAAACCGTCGTGCTTCCAGAAAGCGACGATGAGAGAATTCTGCGCGCGGCCGCGATTATAAAGCAAAGCGGCGCTGCAAATTTGATCCTTTTAGGGCGCGAGAACGAAGTGCAAAAAAGCGCAAACAAGCTGGGTCTCGATCTAGCGGGCGTTAAAATTTTAGATCCGCAGACGGATGCGAGCTTAGAAAAATTTGCGCGCGATCTATATGAGCTTCGCAAGGCAAAGGGCATGAGCGAGGCGCAGGCGCGCGATTTAGTGCGCGATCGCACCTACTTCGGCACGATGCTCGTGTATGAAGGGCTAGCCGATGCGATGGTAAGCGGTGCCGGCACGACTACTGCGGAGACGATTCGCCCCGCGCTTCAGATCATCAAGACAAAGCCCGGCATCGCGACCGTTAGCGGCGCGTTTATAATGTGCCTGGATACGCAGGCTCTGCTTTTTGCCGACTGTGCCGTAGCGCCGAGCCCGAGCGCGGAGTATCTGGCGGGTATCGCGATCTCAAGCGCCGCGACCGCAAAGGCGTTTGGGCTTGAGCCGCGCGTGGCGATGCTAAGCTACTCCAGCGGCGATAGCGGCAGCGGAGAGAGCGTAGAATTTATCAAAACTGCAACGCAAAAAGCGCGCGAAAAGGCGCCTGATCTCACAATCGACGGGCCGCTGCAATTCGATGCCGCAGTCGATGCCGCAGTCGCTAAGAAAAAAATGCCCGGTTCCGCGGTCGCAGGGCGCGCGAACGTATTTATCTTCCCTGATCTTAACTGCGGAAATATCTGTTACAAAGCCGTGCAGCGCACCGCAGGCGCTATCGCGATCGGACCGATCTTGCAGGGCTTAAAAAAGCCGGTAAACGATCTAAGTCGCGGCTGCGAGGTTGCAGACGTCGTAAACACCATCCTAATAAGCGCAATTCAAGCAGGAGATAATTAAATGGATATCCTAGTCATAAATTCCGGCTCGAGCTCGGTTAAATTTAAATTCCACGATATGCTAAATCACGCCTGCATCGCAAGTGGGCTCATCGAGGAGATCGGCTCGACGCACGCAAGCGGAAGCATCAATTGCGCCAATGGACGAAGCATAAAAGTTGAAAACGAGCAAATTCCAAATCACGAGACCGCGATTGCGATCGCGATCGATCTTTTAAAACAAAGCGGAGTAATCAACGATCTAACTCAAGTAGGCGGCATCGGACACCGCATCGTTCAGGGTGCAGATTATTTCGACGCTCCTGCGCTCATAGATGAAGACGTAATGGCTAAAATCGCCGAGCTTGCGCCGCTTGCACCACTACACAATCCCGCAAATTTAGCGGGCATCAAATCCTGCCTAAAAATCGCTCCTAAAATTCCAAACGTCGCGGTTTTCGATACGATCTTTCATCAAAGCATCCCGCCTTATGCGTATATGTACGCGCTGCCGTATGAATTCTACGAAAAATATAAGGTTCGCCGCTACGGCGCGCACGGCACATCGCATTGGTTTGTCTCGACAATGGGAGCGAAATTTTTGCGTAAAAAATACGAAAACTTCAACGCCATTACGCTACATCTTGGCAACGGCTCGAGCGTGAGCGCCATAGAAAACGGCAAATGCATCGACACCTCAATGGGGCTAACGCCGCTTGAGGGGATCATCATGGGCACCAGATGCGGCTCGATCGATCCTGCGATCATCCCATACATCGAGCGAGTCGCGGGCTACAACGCGCAGGATATGGACGTCATAATGAACAAAAAAAGCGGACTGCTCGGCATCTGCGGCGCAAGCGATCTGCGAAAAGTATATGAAAAGATGGAAGGCGGCGAGCCGCGCGCGAAACTTGCGTTTGAGATGCTCGTGTACAGCGTCGTTAAGATGATCGGAGCGTATTATGCCGTGCTTGGGCGCGTGGACGCTTTGATCTTTACCGGCGGTATCGGCGAGAATGCGCCGCATTTTAGACAAAATGTTTGCGAGAAGCTCGCTCATATCGGCATCGAAATCGATGCGACAAAAAACGCAAAAAATACCGGCTCGATTAGAAATTTAAGCGCGGCGGATAGTAAAATCAAAACGCTCGTAATCCCTACCAACGAGGAGCTGGCGATCGCCGAAGCTACGGTCGATACGATCAACAAAAACTCCGCGCAGATCGACTATCAGAAATACTCGGAATTTTAAATTTGATCTAGTGGGATTCCGCGGTTATTTTGCGAGTAGCGATACCAACTGCCTTTTTCGTTAGGCAATTAAATTTTGGGTCTTGGCTGCAAGTCTACGCTAAATGAAAGAGCCTTTTATTTTAGAGGCTTTCTGGCTAAGACGATACGAGAAATTGCTACGCTACGCGCGGGTTTAAATTTTATTTGTCGCTTCCGATAAGGCTTAAATTCTTTCTCGGAAGAGGTGTAGCGTAAGGGGCTATACTTGCGAAGCTCCCTTTTACTTTGCTTCGGCTAGCAACCGCAAGCAGGTCTACCGCCCAAACCCCGCCTAGATCACTACGCGTTAGAAGCGGCGAGATTTTATTTTTAAACAAAGCTTTGCTGGTTAAATTTAATAAATTTTATTTCAAATTAGACTGCAAAATTCCAAAGCAAGTCCTCGTCGTGAAATTTTACCGAACGATAAGGCATAAAATTTTAAAATTTAGCGCAAGCCGGGTTTTAACGTGCAAATTTTATTAAAGGAGCGAACGATGAGCGATTTGCTAAATTCACAAGGCGCGCAAGAGCAAGAGGCACCGTATCCCGATACGAAATTTACTAAATTTTTCGGGCGACTTTACGCGGCGGTTTTTGCGCTGTTTGCGATCACGGCGCTTAGCGTATTCGTGCTACCCGAAAATATTTTAGACGTAAGTGCGGCATGCGCAGACTTCGTTGGATTTATGAAGCGGTTTTTTCCAAACATCGCCGCAATCGGCAAAATAAGCCCGCATACGCAGCTTGCGGAATTTTACGTCGCGGCATTGTGGGTACCTATTTTAACGGCTTTCGCGCTAAGCTGCGTGTATTGTCCGATCGCCACATTCTTATACAAAAAAGAGCTTCCCGCCGTCAAGACGCAGCTAATTATGCTTATCGGCATACCTTTTATCTATTGGCTTCTAAATAATTATTTCTACGCCGATTTTGCCATAAACGGCATCCCACACAGAGTAGGTAGCGGACGGATATTTCCTACTTTTGCGAGCAGAGAGAGCCTATTTGGCTGGATATCGTTTTTCACAGCCACTTCGATGTTTATGAGTATACTTGTCGTGATTTCGCTTAGCGATATAGTCCACTGGATATATCTATCGAGAAATAAAAGCTAAATTTTATAAAATCGCGGACGAATAACATTCCGCACCCATAACTTTTAGGGTCATTTTACGAGCGCAAAGCGAGCGGGCGATTAAATTTAAACGCTCCGGCAATTAGAGCCTTTTTGCGCGGAATTTAAGCGACCAAACGACGATTAAATTTAAACCGCAGGCGGCTATTTCTAAATTTTAAATTTCACTAAATTTTAAAATTTTACTCTCGCCACGTAAGGCGAAAGGTCGTTATCTCGCCCGGCACGCTGTCGTAGGAGATAGAAAAGGAGTATTTTTTGCAGACCTCGCTTACGATGCTAAGCCCGATTCCAAAGCCGCCCTCGCTTGAGTTAAAGCGCGCAAAGCGCCTGAAAATTTCGTCGCCCTTTTTCCTGTCGATCCCCTCGCCGCTATTTGAGATCGCTAGCTCGCCGTGCCTTAGCCGCACATCCACGTAGCCGCCTGCATCGGCGTATTTTACGGCGTTGCTTAGCAGATTGTCGATCAGGCGCGAAATTTCATAGACGTTTGCGTTCATGCTCGCATCCGCAAGATCGGTTTTAAGGCTTAGTCTGCGCTTTTGAATAAACGGCGCGAAGTATTCGCAGCGCGAAGCGACGAGGCTCTTTAGATCGATCGAGCTAATCTCGCCCTCCTTATTCATACCGAAGGTTAAAAACACGAGATCCTCGTAGATGCGCGAAAGCGTCTTAGCGGCAAGGTCGATATTAGCGACGCGCTTGGCGTTGTATTCCCCAAGCTCCGCGTGCCGCATCGTCTCGACGCTCATGGAGATAATACTAAGCGGAGTATTAATCTCGTGGGTACTATCCTTGATGAAGCGATTTAGCGTGTCAATCTTATCGTAAAGCGGCTTGGTGCCTAGTCGAACCAGGTAAAACGCCACGGCTAATATCACGCCCAAAAGCGCTATCATCATCGCTGCGGTTTTGATACGAAGCGTTAAAATTTCGCCCTGCACGCTACTTCCAAGCAGAATGATTTTAGCCTTGGAAAAGGCGTTTCGCTCCTCCATATTTTGCAGATTTTCATAAATTCCTAGCCTACCGCCACTTATAAATTCCGCCTTTAGCTTCGCTTTATCAAGTGCGCCAAGCTCACCACTGCAGCCGTAAATTTCATCAGAGTTTGGCTTAAATATACACGCACTCACGCCCTTTTCGCGCTCAAAGTCCGCTAGCGATTCCAGCCCGTCCATGCTTGCTTTCATATAGATCATCATTTTGATCTCTTTTAGCTCTTTTATCCTGTGCGAAAGTAGCGCGGCTTCGTTCATCCTGTAATTTATCTTGAAAAAATATCCTAAAAACAACGTACTTGAAATGAGGTACAAAGATAAAATTTTAAGCGTTAAAGCGGTCTTTTCAGACATACAGATACCCTGCGTTGCGGCGATTTATGATGTGCTCTTCGCCTAGGACGCGGCGTAGATTTTTGATATAAGTTCGCAGCGCTTCCTCGCTCGGAGTTTCGTCAAAAGCGTATATCGCGGAGAAAATTTCATCCTTGCTCAAAAGCCTGTTTTTATTTTGTAAAAAAAGCGCCAGCAGCTCGCGCTCTTTGTTTGAAAGCGCGACGGGCACGCCCGCTTTGCGTAGCTCTTTGCTTGCAAAATAAAATTTAAACTCATCGTCAATAGTTACAAAATCATCGAAATTGTGGCTGAAATTTCGCTTTATGAGCGAATTAACGCGTAGAAGCAGCTCTTTTAATTCATACGGTTTTTTGAGATAATCGTCGCAGCCGCTTTTAAAACCGACCTCAAGGTCATCGAGCGTATTTAGCGACGTAGCAAATATCGCAGGGGTGCGATCGCCGCTCTTGCGTAGGTCTTTTAAAAGTGAAAATCCGTCGCCTTTGGGGATTTTTACGTCAAAGATAAAAAGATCAAATTTTTGCTCATAAGCAAGATCCGCGGCGCTTTGAGCGTCGCTGCAAACGCACACGTCAAAGCCCGCGTCCTTTAGATATTCGCCGATGAGATCGCAAAGGGTCTCATCGTCCTCTACGAGTAAAATTTTACTCACTACATCTCTTTTTTAATCTCTTTTTTCATCTCTTTTTTTGCATGAGAGCCCTTTTTAACGGCATCTTTTTTCATACCATGCGTCTCGTGCTTCATATGTTTCATCTCAGCTTTCACCTCTTTCGCACCATTATGCATTGATGTATTGGCGTCCTTCATCTCATCTTTCATGCCCATATCGGCAGCTACGGCAAAAGTGCCAGCAAATAGCGCACTAAGCGCAAACAAAGTAAGTTTTTTCATTACGTACTCCTTAAAAAAAATTAGCGGAATTATACTTCCGTAAAAGTGAAGTAAGTGTGAAATTCCGAAAAAATTCAAATTTAAATTTAAACGCCTGTAATTTCAAACGCGGAGCGGCTTAAATGCGCTCGGTCGGTCGCGATCCCTGAAATTTAAACCATCTCGCTACGGCTAGTCGAATTCTAAACGCGAATCAAAGCTAGCCAGAGCGCACGCCAACAGCGCATCGCCGAGCTTATTTTATCGAGGTAAAATAGAAATTTAAACCGCCGGCGAAACTAATTAAATTTATAATGCCACGACGCGCACGTCAAATCAAAAACGCCGAGCCAACCTTTGAGTCCGCGACCTCACGTGAGCTTTTAAATTCGCCATGCCGCATAAGCCCTTAAATTTAGTGCGGCGCAAGCGCACAGGGCGCGAAATCGCACCTAGTTTGCGGCGCAGCTTTTGATCTCATCCTCGCTTACGATCTCGTAGATCACGCCCGCGTTTTTGATAAACTCCTCCACGCGCGCGACGTGTGCGGGCTCTACGTTGATCACGAGGCTTCCGACGACGTTTTTATCAAGCCGCTCGAGCTTGCCCCAGACGATGTTAAAATTTATCTCCAAGGCGCGCGCCATGTGCGTAATCACGCTGTCAAACGCGACCGCGGGCGGGAAAAAGAGCCTGATATTCACGCCGCTTGCGGGTAGCACCTCCTCC
>NZ_CALHHT010000393.1 GCF_938031315.1 uncultured Campylobacter sp. | reverse complement strand
TTTAGAATTTTAAAATTTCGCATCGAGCGCAAAAAAAATTTACTAAGAGCAGTACAAGGGGAGGGCGTAAATAAAATTTGAATGGAATTAATCTATTTTACCTAAAAGGTTAAATTCTAAAAGAGGGCAAATCAGGAATCTGCGAGTAAGCAGGGCAATTTAGCTTTTGCGCTAGTTAAATTATGAAATTTTTATTTTATCCCGCACAATGTGTCTATATCTAGAACAATTGACTTTAAATTTAAAAGCTAAATGGAACGATAAGTAAGGCAGAATATAAAACCTAATGATAGAAAATTTACATTTAATCTTTTGGGTTCTTTAGACGATATACGATAATTAGTGTTGAAAAGCGCCAAAATCCCCATAGTTTTAGATATTTTATATTGAAAACTATAATTTTCAAGTAAAAATTTAATATGAAATTAACGTATAATTA
Source organism: uncultured Campylobacter sp. (assembly GCF_938031315.1). GTDB lineage: Bacteria > Campylobacterota > Campylobacteria > Campylobacterales > Campylobacteraceae > Campylobacter_B. Next base: position 6,221 of record NZ_CALHHT010000393.1, on the reverse strand, counting down.
TATGAATAATTTCATGTATTTTTGACGCATTTGGTGTTTTTATTAATGGTTTTTATTAGAAGAATTTTTACATCAATCTTATTTGATAATTTAGCGTGACTACAAAAGGACGATGTGTTTTCTGCAAGAATCAAAATAGATGATATTTGAATTGGGTGGAAATGAAATTTTGCTTATGGCAAGAGTTTAAATTTGAAATATGGGAAGCTATCGCGCCAAGATGAGTGTCCTCTTTTATTCAATAACCAGGCGCATTAGATACATATCCTCGCCATCGATTACGCTGATTTCGGAGCTTTTGCAGCGCGGGCAAGAAAAGTCGTTTTGCGCCAAATCTCCGCTAAAACCGCAGTTTTTGCATTTTACGACGATTTCTTGGGTGTGGATGATGAGATCCGCATTTTCGCAGACGGTGCCTGCGCGAAAGACTTCATAGCAGTTTTGCAAATAATGCGCTTCTACGCCGCTTAGTCGCCCTATTTTTACGTGCAGCTCCCTTATCTGTGGACTTTTCGAACCAAATGCATCGTAAGACGCCTGTGGTTTCGTATCTAAATTTTTATAAAAATCGCCGTTTTTGTCGTTTGGGTTCGTATCTGCAACGCCCGTATTTTCGGCATTCTCGGTGCCTATGTCGGTATTTGCGAAATCCGTATTTTCATTGGCGGTATCGTCGGCGATGTCGCAACGATTTTTATCGCCCTGCTCGGCCGCGCCTTTTTTCTTTGCTTTTTCGGCGTTTAGCGCCTTTTCACATAGCGCCACAAGATCCGCTACGATCGATAGTTCATGCATTTTTTCCTCTAAATTTTACGGCCGTGCCGTATTGTATGCGAAATTTTGTTGTAAATTTAAAAATACGTCTGAAATTTAAGCTCAAATTTGCCGAATTTGCACGCAAATTTAACAAATCCTCGGCAGCAGCTCGCCCTTTGGAAGCTCTAAAAATCGCTGCGAGCCGTAGGCGTTTTGTAAAATTACTCGCCCTTTTGCCGCATACGGAGCTTGAAATTGTCCCGCCCTATTTTCTGACGCCACGTCCGTATCGCTTGTGCCCGTAAATTCGCCCTGCGCGCTAAGCTTTGACGTCAAAGAGCCCTCAAATTCGCCTCTGTCGTGCCCTACTTCGCGCACCTCGCCGATGATTGCGGCGTTTGCGTCAAATTCGCGCAGTATTTCAAGCGCCCTATCCGCCTCGGCATCATTTTCTACGATCGCTATGAACGTGCCTTCGTTTGCAAGCTCGTACGGCTCAAAGCCCAGCAGTTCGCACACGCCCACTACTTCGTCGCTGATTTTGATATCCTCTTCGCGCACTAAAAATTCAAGCCCGCTGGAGCTTGCGAATTCGTTCAAAACCGCGCTAAGCCCGCCGCGCGTCGCATCTCGCATCGCTTGGATCTTCACGCCTTGCAAGATCAGCTTTTCTACCGCAGCGCAAAGCGGTTTGCAGTCGCTTTGCAGCTCGCTGCTTAGCGCGATCTCGTCGCGCGCCGCGAGTATCACCGCCCCGTGCCGCCCGATGTCGCCGCTAAGCAGGATTTTTGCGCCCGCTTTGATGTTTTGCACGCGCGCAGGTCGCAAAACACGGCCGATGCCGCTAGTGTTAATGAAAATTTTATCGCATTTGCCGCGCGGCACAACCTTTGTGTCGCCGCAAACGATGCGAACGCCGCAGCTTCGCGCGGTGCTTCCCATCGAGTCCAGGATGCGTCGCAGCTCGCCTAGGCTAAGCCCCTCCTCGATGATGAGCGCACAGCTTAAAAACAGCGGCTTGGCGCCCACCATCGCAAGGTCGTTGACGGTGCCGCAAACAGCGATCTTGCCGATGTCGCCACCGTTAAAAAACAACGGCGTGACGACGAAACTATCGGTGCTGAAAGCTAGCTCGCCGCTAAAACTCGCCGCTGAATTTAGAGCCGAGCTCGGCGCTGCGCGATCAAAATTTGGCCCGGCGTCTAAATTTAAATTTAGTATCGCGCTGTCGTTGTTGGCGCGTAAAATTTCATTATCAAACGCCGCAAAGATCGTCTCGTTGATGAGCCTATTCATCTCCTCGCCGCCGCCGCCGTGGCTTAAAAGTATAGTTTCGTTCAAATTTTTCCTTTTCACTGGGTTTTAAATTTATAAGCCCGTATTTTGCAGCCGAACAAGCCGTGCCGCTACGGCGCCGCGCTAAATTTTAAAGCAAAGGTTTAGCACAGCAATTTTCGCTTCGGTTAAAATTTTAAAGCATGACTTATTTTTAAAATTTGCGCCCTGATAGCCGGATACCGCGCACAAAATTTAGCCCGCGTTTTTGACATCGCCGTATTTATAGTACGCCGCGCATGCGCCTTCACTTGAGACCATGCACGATCCTATCGGGTTTTGCGGCGTGCAGTGCTTGCCGAAAACCTTGCAATCATAGGGACTTTTTTTGCCGCGCAAAATTTCGCCGCAGATACAGGCCTTGCTCTCGGGCACGCTCTGTACGCTGCAATCAAACTGCACCCTGGCATCCAGCGCCGCGTACTGCGGGCGCAACTTCATGCCGCTTTTTGGAATTTCGCCGAGCCCTCGCCACGGAAAATCGCAAATTTCAAAATATTTATCTATCAAATTTTGCGCTTTTTGGTTGCCGCACTCTTTTACGACGCGCTCGTATTCGTTGAAAACCTCGTAGGTGCCGGCGTTTTGCTGCTCCACCAAATTTAACACGCCCGCCATTATGTCAAGCGGCTCAAATCCGCTTACGGCGATCGGCTTTTTATAATCGCGCGCGATACTTTCGTAGGCCTTCGCGCCGGTGATCACGCTTACGTGGCTAGGCCCTAAAAACGCGTCTATCTGCACGTCCGCGTCGTTTAAGATCGCTCGCACGGGAGCGGGCACTGTGACATGGTTGATGTGAAAAAAGAGATTTTTTAGCCCCAAGCTTAGCGCCTTATCGATCAGCACGGCGCTCATCGGCGTCGTCGTCTCAAAGCCGATCGCAAAAAATATCACCGTTTTTTGCGGATTTTCCTGCGCGATCTTTATGCAATCAAGCGGGCTATAAAGCGCTCTGATGTCGTGCCCCTCGCTGCGCAGCTTCTGTAAGCTTGTGCGAGAGCCAGGAACTCGAAGCATATCTGCTAGAGTGCAAAAAATACTCTGCGGCATCGCAGCGAGCTTGATCGCCTCGTCGATGCGACTGCGCGGCATCACGCACACCGGACAGCCGGGACCGTGGATAAATTTAATATTTTCGCCGACCAAGCTCGGAAGGCCGAATTTCATGATCGAGTGCGTGTGTCCGCCGCAAATCTCCATAATATTTAGCGGCTTTTTGCTTTTAGAAATTATCAGCTTGCTAAGCGCTAAAATCAGCTCCTTATCCCTAAAATCCTTGATTAGATCCATTATTTACCTTAAATTTTACGGGTTTGCAAGCCGCTTTAATTCTCTGTGCCCGCTCGCGGCTCTATGCTTTCATACACGGAGCCCTCTTCCGCCCTCATCTGCTTTGCGATCTGCTCGTAAATTTCGATACTCTCCTTCGCTCGCTGCGTATCGATCTTCTCCATCGCAAAGCCCACGTGGATCAGCACGTACTCCCCGACCGCCGCGGGCTCGGGGAGCAGATCCAAGCTCACGCCGCGGCGCACGCCCAGAGTCTCCACGGTCGCGAAATTATTTTCGTCGATTGAGATGATTTTTGAAGGGATTGAAAGGCACATTAACGAAATTCCTTCTTGTATTGTAGGAATTTCAGCCATTTCTCCACGCCCTCGCTGCTTTTACTATCAAGCGCGATGACGTCGGCTTTCGGATTGAGTTTGTGCACTTCGCGCACTACTTCATCCATATCGAAGTCAAAATGCGGTAGCAGCGCGGTTTTGGTGATTACGACGCAGTCTGCGCGGCGAAATATCACGGGATATTTTGCGATTTTATCGCTGCCCTCGGGCACGCTTAGAAGCACCACGTTCAGGTGCGCGCCCACGTCAAATGCCGCCGGGCAGACGAGGTTTCCGACGTTTTCTATGAAAACCAGATCCAAGCCTTTCGTATCGATATGATGAAGCCCCTCATGAACCATAAAAGCATCCAGATGGCAGGTCTCGCCGGTGCTGATCTGATGGGCCTGCGCGCCCGCTTTTATGATGCGATCGGCGTCGCGGTTGGTCTGTAGATCGCCCTCGATGACGCCGATTTTAAATTTGCCGCTTTTGATAGTGGCCTCAAGCAGCGTCGTCTTGCCGCTACCGGGGCTACTCATCAAATTTAGACATAAAATTTTATCCTCGTCAAAATGAGCTCTGTTGTGAGCGGCCTCCTCGTCGTTGGCGCTTAAAATTTTACTCATCACCTCGATCGTCTTGGCGTCGCTAATAGCGACATTTGTGTGGACGTGATCGTGCGCGTCGTGCTCGTGATCGATCCCCGCCTCGTGCATATGAGCGTGGGAGTGGACGGTGCCGTCCGCGTGGGTATGGAGATGCTCGTGCGAATGAGCACCCGTCTCGTGAGTATGGCCTACTGAACAGCCGCAATCTTTACACATTTTTTATCCTTGGAAAATAAATTTTGCGCGTAAAATACCACGTTTTTGCTTTAAATGGCGTAAATTTGATAAATTTTATATCGAAGCGCGAAATTTTATAAAATTTAACAGCGCTTAAAATTTATGCACTTCGGTTTTATCTAAATTTCATGCGTTGTTTGCGAAGGCTCGACGTAAAATTTTAAAGCTAGCGAGCAAAGCGCTGCTTTAAATTAAATCGCCTGCTCGCAGGCAGCAAAGCCGCGCGCTACAAATTTAGACGCCATGGCTATCAACAGCTCAAACAAACTTAAAGATCGCTGTAGATAAGAGCGCGAAATTCAGGGCTTGCGAGTGGATTTTATCCCGGTGCTCTACAATCTCGCGCGTGATCGCAGGCTTGCCGAACACCAATGCGGCGACCATTTTAATATCGATTTTGCACTAGTTCGGCTTTGCAAATGCGGCACGAAGGCGGCTCCTATAAAATTTAGTCGCGAGCTGCTTCGCCGGTTTCGTGCCTGTGCGTAAATTTAAACCCGCAGCAAGAATACTTTTTGATTAAAATTTATAAAATTTTGCATTTTCGTTTGCCGCGTAAATTTAAACAAATTTTATTTGCACGCCTTGCGCAACCGCGCCGCCCGAATTCTCCACTCGATCGAGAATCGCTCTTCGCAACTCGCAAAAGTCGCGCAGCCTGCGTTTAAATTTAGAAGTGCATAAATAGAAGCGCGAAAATTTAGCGCGACGCGCTGTTTTCAAAAACGTGCAAAAGCCCTACGCTTCGGTGATGACCGCCTTTACGAGCTTGGAAAATTTCACCCCTTTTAGCGCGCCGATTTTGGCGCTGAGCCGCTCGATCTTTGAAATTTTATCCCGCATCGTGATCTCCTCGAAGCAGTGGCGCTCGTCGATGTGGAAGTGGCTGGTGCTGACGATGGTGACGTTTGCGTGGTGCTCGATCTCTACGAGCTGCTCGATCAGATCGCTTTGGTGATGATCGTAAGCGATGCAAAGCACGCCCACGCAGTCATCCTCGCCATCTCCGTGAAGTACGCCCTCGACCATCTTTTCGCGTATGAGATCGCGGATAAACTCGCTGCGGCTTAGGTACTGCTTGGCGCGCACCATCTCATCGAGATCCTCAAAAAGCTTCGTCGGCAGCGAAATGCTAAATCTTACGGCGCTCTCTTTTTCCTCTTTTTTCATAGCTCCCCTCATTTCGCGTATTTTGAACGTAATTTTACCGAAATTCCGCTCAAATAGTAAGAATTTTGCGCTAATTTGGCTTATTCTTTAAAATTTAAAGCTCCAAAGCATCGTGCGTATTTTGAAATTTTGCTCGCGATTTCGCGTTGTACTTTAGTGCTAGCGCGATGAAATTTTACGGCGCTAAGTTGTTTTAAATTCTACCGCAAGCTTGCGTCCAAATTTAAGAATCAGGCGCTAAATAGCGTCTTAGCTTAGGATTTGCGCAGTATCTAACCACACGCCGCGGTAGAATTTTGCATCGATTACCATAGTGGTGCACCGTGACGCTATGGCAGGCAACGGCGCGCCGTTAAATTTTAAAATTTTAACGTTTCGACTGCGATATCAGGCGGCAAGGCGTAAATTTGTTCGCTGATTTTGCGATTTTAGAAAAGCTAGCCGCGGTGGATTTTACCACCCGTAGCGTTAGAATTTACGCGCAGAGTTTATTAAATTTAGC
>NZ_CALHHT010000392.1 GCF_938031315.1 uncultured Campylobacter sp. | reverse complement strand
AGTGCCGCCTTCCTGCGCTCTACCGCACTCACGTAAATATTGCATCGCTTCTTCGCAGCTGCTAAAATGCGAGCAATAGGTCTTGGCGCTGCAATCAAGTCCCAAAGCAAGACTAACCAATACTGAAAACAATAAAACTAATTTCATCGTCTCTCCTTAAAATTTTATGCAATTGTAGTGATAAATAGATAAAAAAATAATAAATTAGACAAAATTTTACAAACGGAACTTTGCTCGTATAATTTAAAAATACAAATATCGTTTAAATTTACGAAGTGAGAGATTATTGATTATAAATTAGTCGCAAACGGCGCAAATTTCACCGCTTACGACATTTCATTCGGCAACTGCGTTTAAAGAAATTTAGCGGCTTTAGAGTTTATCTTTGCACTTTAAAGCCGCGACGCACTATGCCGCTAGGCGCTTTTGCGCGCGCGAGGCTTTCTTTTTGGGGGCGTGCTTTTTACTGACTGACGTACTTTTGCCGTCCGGCAGATTTTCCAAGACTAAATTTGCTACGGATCTCTTTCTGCCCCTGCTCTTTGCTTTTCTATTTTGTAAAAACTCGCTGTACGGCGAGCCGTAAAGACCAGCGTGCCAGATCGCGCTAGCAAGCATCACTAGCCCCGAAATTTTATGCAGCTGCGACATGCGCGAGTTCATATTTAGCGCGGTTAGGGCCGTGATACCCATACTCACTCCAAGCGCCGTTTTAGCCGCTTTGCGCTGAAAGTTTAGATCCAAAATTTTATCTTCAATGCTCAAATTTTACCCCTTTAATGGAATTTAGTAGAAGACCTATCGTCGTGCCGTTGTGCAGCAGCGCCGTAGCTACGGGACTTAGCGCGCCGAAGGTCGCCAAAAATAAAATGATCGAATTTATCCCCACGGTGGCGTTGAAATTTCGATTTACGAGCCGCAACGTGTCGTTAGCCAGCGCCTTTACCTGCGCGACGCCCTCTATGTCATTTTTCAAAAGCCCGATCTGCGCGGAAGCCTTGGCGATCTCTGCGCCGTTTAGCATGCTGATGCCGATGTCCGCCTTCATCAGGCTCGGCGCATCGTTTATGCCGTCACCCACGAAGACCACCTTTCGCCCCTCGGCTTTTAACTGCTCTAAAATTTCGGTCTTTTGCGTCGGCAGTAGCTCGCCGTAATAGCGATCTACGCCGAGCTTTTTGGCTACAGCGCGGGCTTTTGATTTCACGTCGCCGCTGAGCATGACGATCTGCCCTACGCCTAGCTCGCGGAGCCTAGCGATGACGGTGCGGGCGTTTGCGCGCACCTCGTCTCTAAGCCCGATGACGCCCAAAAGTCTGCCGTCAAATGCTATGTAAAGCAGCGTGAGCCCCTTTTGCATCGCAAGATCAATGGTCTCTTCGTGCGCCGCAAACGAGATCATCTCGTCATCCTCCAGGAAGTGGCGCGAGCCGATGATGAGCTTTTTGCCCTCGATGCTGGTCTTTACGCCGTGAGCGACGACGAATTCCACCTCGTCGTGGTGTTTGTGGATAAAGCCGTGCTTTTTAGCCGCGTCCACGATCGCCTCGGCTACGGGGTGAAAGTAATGCTCCTCGGCGCTCGCGGTTAAATTTAAAATATCGTTTTTGCTAAAGCTTTCGTCAAACGATATGATCTCGGCGACCTCCAGGTTGCCGTACGTAAGCGTGCCCGTCTTATCAAATACGAAGGTGTCGGCGCTCGCAAGCGACTCAAGGGCCTTGGCGCCTTTGATCAAAATCCCGTTTTTGCCCGCCTTTGAAATGCTTGACTTAAAAGCAACCGGCGTAGGCAGCTTAAGCGCGCAAGAGTAATCTGCCTGCAGCACCGAAGCTACGCTCATAAAATTTCGATTTATCAGATAGGACACGCCCGCAAGCCCGAAGGTTACCGGCACGAGCTTGTCGGCTAGGTGGGTCGTATGCATGCCGATGCTGGAGCGCTCGTTAAGAGATGCCGTGATATAGTGCTTGATACGCTGCGTGGAGGTGTTTTCGCCGACATTTTCCGCCCAGATACGGATCCTGCCCTCCTCCACGATCGTGCCGCTTAGCACGCTATCGCCGCGAGATTTTTTCACCGCAACCGATTCGCCCGTCATATTGGCTTGATTTATCATCGCTTCGCCGCTTACAACGTGCCCATCCACGGCTATGACATCGCCTGCGCCCACGACCACGATGTCGCCTACCTTTAGCTTAGAAGTGGCGATTTTGACCTCGGTCTTTTTGCCGTCTTGATCTATCTCGACCCACGCCTCGGCAATATCCGGGCGAGCGAGCTCACGGATAAGATCGTCGCTTTTATAAACGGTGCTCTCCTCCATATATTCGCCAAGAGCAAGCATAGCGTTGGTGCTGTTTGCGGCAAATACATCGCCGCGAGCGAGCGAAATCCCCACAGCAGCAGCCTCCAAGCCCTTTGAAGTAAGCCCGTGACGAAAGCTTTCTTTAATGCCCTCTTTTAAGATAGGCATGCACGCCACGATGCTAAATGCGCGCGCTAAAGGCGAAGTGCGAAAGATTAAATTTCCGCCCAACGCAAAAAGCGCTAAGATAAATTCGTTTTTGCTCGGCAAATTTTTATGGTTAGCGGGGATAATTGATTTTAATTCGCTTAAATTTAAAACTTCAAGTTGCTTTAGAATTCCTGTCTTATTCGCACCCTCGTCAAGCTTAAGGATCAAAGAGCCGATTTTAGCGTTAAATCTAGCTTCCGTTACGCCCTCAAGCCTAGCAGCTGCTTCTCGTAGTGCGCTCGCATCGATATCTCTAAAACCGACGATTTTTAGCCGCAGCCTGGATTTAGTCTCATGTAAAATTTTAAAATTTTGCATAAACTACTCTTGCATCTCTGCCTTGGCGTCTTCGAATCGCTCCTTCATCTCTTCAATGCCCATCTGAAACATCTCAGTGCCCTTTGCGATGAGCTTAAAAAGCTTTTTTTGCGCGTTTTCGTCGGTGAGAAAATAGGTCGCTGCGGCCCCCAGAACGATGCCTGTGATAAATGAGTTGCTACCGAATAAGCCGTTCGCGTTTTGCCTGCCACCTAAGGAATTAAAAATTCCACCGAAAGCGGAGCCCTGAGTAGAATTTACATCTCTTGAGCTTTGAGCGGCGGAATTTTTACTATCCGAGCCATTGTCGGAGGCTGAGCTATTAAAAGGTGCAGAATTTACCCGCTCGTTTATCCATTTAGCCCAACCGCCGAGCTTTTCATCGCCGGCAAAGCTACCCGCAGAGCTGCTAGCATATTTGTTGTCACCAAAATCGTAATCGTCTAGAATTTCTTTCAAATCTTTTTTTGTGATATACGGATTACTCATTGCCTACCTTAAGAATAAAATTTCTACCCGCAATGAGCGCGCCTACGCATACTGCGACGCCTGCCGCTGCGCGTAGATACTCGCCTTGTACGAGCTTATTTGCGCTGTAAATCGCGCCGCCGCCGATGATACCGCCGCTTAGCGCAATATCCAGCGCATCTCGAATCGCTTTAGATTTGCTTTTGCCTTCTTTTGCTTTAACAAGCTCTACGGCGCAACCGCCGATCGCCCCCGCTATAGCGCCGCTTAAAACGTGATCCAGCGGAGAACGCTGTGTCGTAAGTGATCTATTCATTTAGGCCTCTATTTTTCTGATTTATCGTCTGCGGACGTAAATTTAGCCGAAGAATTATCGTCCATTTTTACGATCTGCGGGATATTAAGTGGAGTAGTAGATGCTGCGGATGTCTCACCTGCCGGTGTTTCGCCCGTCTTAGCGCTCGCAGTGGATTTTTTAGTTCTTTTAAATCCCGGTTTTGGTCCCGGTTTTTTTCTAGTTTTTTTTGCAGTGCTAGTTTCAGTGCTAGTGCTACTTGTCGCAGCTTTTTTACTACCAGACTTTCTTTTGCTTTTTACAGCTTCGGCAACATCGTCTAAGCCTTCTTTGGCTTCCGCAAAAATTTCTTTTGATTTTTTGCTTAATTTTTCTGCTCCGCCTTTGACGCTATTTTTTAGCTCCTCGACGCTTTTGCTACTTACGATTTTATTCGCACCTTCTTTGATTTTATCTCGATTGTTATAAGCGTAAACCGCCGCGCAACCAAGCGCAAAACCTGCTAGAAATGGGATCGGCATTTCATTCTCCTTGTGTTAAGATTATAAAGTCATTTTATCAACTTTACATAGATTTTGATATTATAGCAACTTTTTTAGATTTTTGCAATCCTAATTTAATTTTTCTGCAAAATTCCTTTAATTAAATTGGAAAATGCGCTATTTAAAATATTTTGCAAATCGTATTTTTGAAATATCCGCTCTAATTCCTGTGGATTTTTAAAAATTTCGTTTAATAAATCAGTGAAATTCAAAGAATTTAAATCAGCCTCGTATTTAGAATTCAATTCCTTAAGAATCGGCAAAATTTCATTATACGAAACCGCCTGCGCTTTATACAGCAGCTCTTTAAATTGCGCGTTCTTGCACGAATTAATTAGATTGTCATAAAACATCATAGAGCTTTTTTCTATCAAAAGCGCCGAAGCCAAAAACTCATTCATACCTTTTGCAACCAGTGCCTCACTGCTATTTTCAGGAGGCATAGCGCCAAGCCCGCAAGAATTTGCAAAGTCTAGCATCCGCTCAAGTAATCCAGCTCGTAAAGATAGAATTTCTCCTAGCTTTTTATCTTGAAATTTAACTGCGCCCAGCGAATAAAACTGAAAAATTTGTGCCTCTTTTTCGAGCAAAAGAGCAATATCTGCAATTTGCGCCTCATTTAAATTCCGAGATTTATTAGAAATTTTGCGCGATTTTTTAGTGCTACGCAATGCTTCTTCGCTCAAGAAATCGCCTCTATATTGGAATTTACAAGCGCTATTAGCTCAGGCGAACTGATGCCGCTTAAAAACTGCTCCCAAAGGTGCATCGGAAAAATATTTTCGTCGTAATGAATCGTCAGCGAGCCGATTAGAGAGTTAAATTTATACTCTTTTATCCCGCGAATCGCGGCGATTTTGGCCTTTAGGCTCTCCTCGCTCACGCTATCTCGCAACTCCCTTATTTTGGGGCTTACGCGGATACGGATGCGACCTTTGCTGTGGCTGATTTTGCTAAAATATTTATGAAATTCCAAAATATCGTTGTGATCTATCTGCATATTTTTCCTTAAATTTTATGCGAAATGATATCGCAAATCGATTAATTCAAAATAAACCCGGTTAATTATTTGCGTTTCGGACGAAAAATTTTGATCTTGCTTTCATCCGCCGTTATGTAATTTCCGCCGATCAGATCGATGCAATACGGCACCGCCGGAAATACCGGTCGCAGGCACTCTTCGATCGCTTTTGGATTGCCGGGTAAATTTATAATCAGAGATTTTTTGCGGATCGCCGCTATCTGGCGCGATAAAATTCCCGTAGGTACGATCTTTTGGCTCTCTGCGCGCATTAGCTCGCCAAAGCCGGGCATTAATTTGTCGCTTACCGCTTCGGTCGCTTCAGGCGTTACGTCACGCGGCGCAGGACCCGTGCCGCCCGTGGTTAGCACCAAATCGCAACCCGCTTCGTCGCAAAAATAAATAAGCTTATTTTTAATCTGTTCAAGCTCGTCGGCGACGATTTCATAAAAATACTCTTTCTCGCAAGTTAGCCAATCATCCATCACGGCAATTATCTCTTTGCCTCCTAAATCCTCGTAAACGCCACCGCTGGCGCGATCACTTATTGTTAAAACACCTATTTTTACCATTTTCCTCTCCTTTATTGGAATTTTAAAATTTAATCGAAATTTAGCGTGCCGTCTTGCGGCTTTTCTTCAGAGCTTTCGCTATCTTTTTCCAGCTTTTGCAAATCTTGCTCTTGCGCGGAGACGCCTTCTTGCTCCACACCATCAGATTCGCAAATCTTTTGAACATCCTCGAAAGTTATGAACTCATAGACGAAAATTTGCTTTGAAATTTGATTTAGCTTATCCTGCATCGTGCGGATTATCTCGCTTACCTCGTCGTAGCAATCTTGCAAAATTTTATTCACGCTCTGCGCGCTAGGGGTGAAGCTATCGCCCATCGCGAGCTCGAAAACCATCTTTTGCGCCAGCGCGATAGCCTGCTTTACGTCGCTAGCGGAATTTGAAAAAGCGTCGTTTTTATGAATCTGTAGCGCCGCCATACCGCTTAAAAGCACTTTGATTTGATTTAAAATTTGCGTTTTGGATTCGATCTCGAAATCCTCGTTTAAAAATTTATCGTTTAAAAGCTCGATCTTTTCGAAATCAAACGAATACCAATACGCGCTAAGCGCCTTTGCGCCCTGATAGAACGCCTGGATCTCCTTTTCGTATTCGGTTAGAATTCTACTTTTTTGCACGCCGTAAAAGACCCTCATCCGCACGTTTTCAAAATCGCTAAGCTCGATCGTATCACTGCCACGTTTAAGAGCGTTGATCGCGGCTTCATTTACCAGTGTCGCTACTCCTGCGCCGCTAAAGCCCACGCAGAGGCGGCTTACTTTGTTGATATTCGCGCTGCATCTTTTGCCCTCGAGGTAAATTTTTAAAATTTCGATGCGGTCTTTATAATTCGGAAGCCCGATAAAAACGCGCCTATCAAAGCGCCCCGAGCGCAATAACGCATCGTCGATCAAATTTATTTTATTGGTTGCGCCGATTACCATCACGCCGCTGTTTTCCTCAAATCCGTCCATCTCGGTCAGCAGCTGATTTAGCGTCGCTTCCCGCTCGTCGTTGCGCCCGACACCGCGCTTGCCGCCGACCGCGTCGATCTCGTCGATAAAAATAATCGCGGGCGCACAGGATTTGGCTTTCGCAAACAGCTCGCGAACCCGCCTGGCACCGACGCCCACAAAGACCTCGGCGAAGCTTGCGCCGCTTTGGTAAAAAAACGGCACGTCCGCCTCGCCGGCTACGGCTTTTGCAATTAGCGTTTTACCGACGCCGGGCTCGCCGATCATTAAAATTCCTTTCGGCAGTTTGATGCCGAAATTTCGATATTTCGCGGGATTTTTTAAAAAATCTACGATCTCTATGAGTTCGTCCTTAACCTCGCTGATGCCCGCGACGTCGCTAAATCTCACGTCGCTAACGCTTGGCGAAAGATCGCCGAGATCGCCGCCCGAGCTAGCGCTCTGACGCGCGGCGCCTACGCCGTCTAGCCTACGGCGTCTAGTCAAAACGGTTTCAAAATAATATACGAAGAGAAAAAATGCGAACGTAAAAATTACCAAGATCGCGCTGATACCGCCGCTTTCGTTATCCTCTTCTTTCGTAATCAAAGCGTGGTTGGAGAGCTCTTTTAAATTAACGATATCGGTTAAAATTTTATAGCGTTTGCCGTCGTAAACGAAGCTTAGCGTGCCGTCCTCGATATGTGCGCGCTTGATCTGATCTTTTCGTACCAGCTCGCTAAATTCGCGCTCGGTGATGTATCGCGAATCGTCTTTAAAATAAACGATCGAGAGCAAAACGATAAGCAACACTAAAAAAATCAAAATTATATTTAGCTTGCTTTTTTTGATTTTATGCAAAATTTCCATCAAATTTAACCTCATAATCTCTTATCTCCATCCATTTTTTCGATAAATCCTCATCGCTTTTGATCCAAATTTTATCATAAAATTGATCATATCCTTCATAAAACTCTCCGTTTTTCCGCTCGATCAGCACATTTAGCGGCACCTTGTGCGAAAGGCGAAATTTATAATTATTCAGCGCCGTTATGTTTTGTAGCATCTTTAGCCGCGCCTTCGCCGTTTTGCCGTCTATGCGGCCTTTTAGCGAGGCCGAAGCGGTCCCTTGCCGCGGCGAAAAGATAAAGGCGTGCAGATGCGTGAGCGGGAATTTTTTGAAATTTTCTACCGCTTCGAGCCAAATTTCTTCGCTCTCGCCCGGATGCGCGACGATAAAGTCCGTCCCCAGCGCAAACCCGCGCTCCGCAAGCTCGCAAAAAAGCTCCAAATCCCTTAGCGCGGAATTTCGGCGGCGCATTATGCTAAGCATCTTTTGTGAAGTGTGCTGAAGCGCAATGTGCAGATGCCGCTCCAGCCAGGGCTCGGATAAAATTTCGCGAAAGCTCTCATCTATCTGCGAGGGCTCGATGCTACCTAGGCGAATACGGTGAATTCCGCGTATCGCGCCCAGCTTTTGAAGCAGCGCGCCCAGGCTCGTGCCTAAGGATTTACCGTAGCTGCCGATATTGGTGCCGGTTAGCACGATCTCGCTAAAGCCGTTTGCGGCAAGGCTCGCCGCCTCTTTTAAGATCGCGTCTTCAGAGCTGCTGCGCGAGCGGCCGCGTACCGAGGGGATTATGCAGTAGCTGCAGTTAAAATCGCACCCCTCTTGAATTTTAATAAAGGCCTTGGTGTGATCCTCGTAGTCGCTTACCAGATTTTTTTCGATGCCGTCAAGACCTCCGATATCGTAAAATTTCGACTCCGAGCCTAAAAACTCGTCGATCTTTTCCTTTTGCGACATCCCGAACACGCCGAAGACCGCGCCGTTTTTATACAGCTCCTCGCCGCGCGAGACCGCGCCGCAGCCGGTTAGCAATATCTTTTTACCGAGGCGGTTCATCTTATTTACGTAGTTTCGCACGTCTGCGTCGGCGCCGTTCGTAACGGTGCAGGAGTTTATAACGACGACGTCGGCGCCCTGCTCGTCGTGCGTGATCTCGCCCGATTTGAGGTTGCTTTTGATAAGTTGCGTATCGTAGATATTGGTGCGACACCCGAACGTTTTAAAATAAATTTTCAAATTTCGCTCCCGGATCCGCTTCCTGTGGCAAAGCCCGCACCCTGCGTCGCTGCGTTTAAATTTTGTGAGCCTTGCTGCTCGGAGCCGAGATCTTGCGCCGCAAAATTTCCGCCCGCAGCCGCATAATTTTTACCGTTAAAAAGCGTGTAAGCAGGATAGGCGATCTTGATATCGGGCTCGCTTCTTAGCGCGTCTAAAATTTCAGCCGAGATGTTGCTGCGAAGCCCGAGCGTCGCGTAAGAGTTCGTCATATACCAAACCGAAATTTCAATGCCGTATGGCTCAAAAAAGCTGAAAATTCTAGGCTCGACGTTTGGATTTTTGATACTGTATTGCGAGCGAAGCTTGCCCATCTGCTTTTTGGCGATGTCGGTGTAGCCTTTGGAATACTTCCGCACGATGTTTTTTATGAGATACATCGCCTTTTTATGGTTGCTATCAAATGTTAAAAGTATGCTAATGCCGTCCCAAACGGTTTTAAGCCCGCTGTGGGTGTAGTTTGAGATAAGATCGGTAAAAATATAATTGTTCGGTATGAAAATAACCCTGCCCGCGCGTTTATTTTCTCTCCACGTAGTCATAGTAACGTCCTCAAAAATCGTCATCCTAAGCACCGAAATATCGATGATATCGCCTACGTAGGTCTCGCCATTTTTATGCACTCTGATGCGATCGCCCACGCGAAAGCTACCGCCGAGCACGATCGTAAGCCAGCCTAAGGAGCTCATAAACATATCTTTCATCGCGATCGCAAGACCCGCCGAGGCAAAGCCTAAAACCGTCACGAAATGCGTCATATTCTCGATGTAGGAAAAGAGCAGTATCAGCGCAATCAGCGTGAAATTTAAAACATTGATAGCTTTATTTACGATATAAAAATTCTCGTCGTTTTTGATATATTTTTTCGCCACTACCTTGCAGAAAAACGACAGCGCGATGACGATCAAAATCCACACAGCGATGTTTCCCGCGCGCTTGATCTGCGCTTTTATATCGGCGGTCTGCACGGCGATTTGGGAATTGATCTTTTTTTCGTAAACGTCGTACGTAGTCTGCGCGATCTCGTACGCGGAGCTGAACTCTCCGAGCTCGTAATCTAAGCTTTTAAGCTCCGCCGCTACGCTTGCGTCCGTATCAATCTGCATCAAGCGCTCATATAGCGCCCTTTTTGCTTCAAGTTTATCGATTAAAGCTTTAATATTCTCGATGGCGTTTTTCTGCTCCATCTTTTGAGCTTGCAAATTTCTAATCGTAGAAAAACCGGAAATTATCGAAAAAGGATTTGTAATGCGCGCGGGCTCGGGAGTTTCAGGCATCGCGATGATATCTAAAAATGGAGATTTTTCATACTCTTTTAGCAGAATTAACTGCTCTTTTACGGCGCGGAGTCTTTTTTGAATCTCCGCGATCTTATCGGTGCCGGCGCTCTTTTTTAACTCCGCTTCGAGCTGCCCGGATTGCTTTTGTAAATTTTGATAGCCGATGAAATTTGAAAAGCGCGAGATCCAGATATTATTTTTGATCTCGTCGTCAATAACACGGATCTGATCTTTTAGCGACGCGGATAGCTTGGAATTTTCATCTTTCTTCTCACTAGCGGCAGAGCTAGCGTTAGATTCTAAGCGCGTATGCGCGGCGGAGAGCGTAGAATTTGCCTCGCAAAATGCAAGATTAAAAATCAAAAAAATAGCTGCAAGCGCTCTCATTCAAACTCTTTCAGCGCTGTAATTACTTCATCTTTTGCGATCTCTTTGGAAGTGTAGAATTTACCAATGCCATCGGGCAGGATAAATTTTATCTTGCCGTTTTCGCTTTTTTTATCGAGAAAAAACAGCTCGTAAAATTCCGCTGCATCCTCTACGTGGAATTTTATCGGAAGCGCAAATTTTTGAAGCACTTTGCGGATCTGCTCCTCCTCAAGCTCATTTAATTTATCAAGACGACGTGCTAGCGCGTTTGCCATCACCATGCCGATCGCCACAGCCTCGCCGTGCAAAAATTTTTTATAATTAGTAATTTTTTCGATAGCGTGAGCAAAGGTGTGTCCGTAGTTTAACACCGCACGCACGCCGCTTTCGCGCTCATCACGCTCTACGACGCTTGCTTTAATCTCCACACAGCGAGCGATTACGTGCGAAATTTCATCGGCGCTTTTTAGATCGTGCGTCTCGAAAAATTTAAATAGTTCGACATCAAAGCATACAGCCATCTTTACAGCCTCCGCAACGCCCGCAGCAAACTCCCGCGCAGGAAGAGTAGATAAAAATCTGCTCTCGCAATAAACCGCGCGCGGCTGATAAAAGGAGCCGATTAAATTTTTGCCGAAGCGATTATTTACGCCAGTCTTACCGCCGACGCTTGCGTCCACTTGCGCTAGCAAGGTCGTAGGTATATTGATAAAATCGATGCCGCGTTCATAAATACTCGCGCAAAAGCCCGTTATGTCGCTAATGACACCGCCGCCAAGAGCGATGAGCGTGCTTTTGCGATCAAGCTTGGAGCTAAAAAGCTGCTCTAAGATTTGCTCTACGCTTGCGGTATTTTTATACTCCTCGCCGTCTGGGATCGTGATGATAAATTTTTGCTCGCATTTTAACCGCTGCAATAAAAAATCAAGCCACAGCCCGCCTACTTTGGGATTTGTGATGATCGCTACCTTGCCTTTGAGTTTGATCTCTTGCAATTCGTCGATAAAAACGCTGTATTTTTTACCTAAATTAAGATCGATTTTCATACGCTAGCCTTTGATTTTTGGGTAATTGTAACATAAATTTCGATTACTTTTCATACCCGTAATCGCTCGGAACGAAAATTTGATGATTTTTGCCTAGCTTAAAATACATCTGATCCAAATCCTGATTGAAAATCGACGTGAGCTTGCGCGCCAAAATTCTATCATTAAATGGCACAAATTGTAGCAGATCTCGCTCGCTACCTAGCGCTAAAATCGGATTTTGCCGCTCGCAAGGAATCACGAATAAACTCTGCTTAAAAAGCTTCGATAAGCTCACGTAGCTTTGCGCAAACTCGCCCTTTTCGCTCTCGCCGAAAAGATACAAATACACATCTAGCCCTAGCTGCGAGCTGATGTCAAAGACGATACTTGATTCCTCGCGCAGCCGCTCGCCGGCACTTAGCACGACGCTTTTACGCACATCTTTTAGCTCGCCATCTCCAAGGCTTAGCACGGGGATTTCAAGCGCTTTAAGTGCTGCTTTTTTCGCTTCGAAAACTCCGCTTGAGCAAACTACCAAGCCTGCTTTATTTTCGCTCACGTCGCGCTTTAAATTTAGCTCGCCCGAATAATCGATGAGAATTTCAAATTTATCTCGCTCACACAGCGCTTTAAGCTCGCTAAAAGCGTCGTTTAGCAAAGGATTTAAAATTCGCAGATAAATTTTATGATTTCTAATATGCAAATCCAAAAACTCAAGCGCCCTAACCGTCCTAGCTATCTCGTCGCCGCTCATTTTTTTCATATCGATTAGCGCGAAAATATTTAGCCCAAATGGCGATGGAAATTGCCCGCTTTGCTTTTTTACTTCAGCAAACACCGCTCGCAGCGCGCTAGGCTCACCAACGACTAAGATCGTATCATTCGGATATATCCGCGAGCCGGGCGTCGTTACGATGTAATTATTGTGACGGTAGATCATCGGAATTTGATATTTGGCATTAGAAAGCGTGCTGATTTTTTTATACGCGAACGAGCTTCCTACGGGCACTTTTACCTCCATTATCTCGCCTCGCCCAAGCCCGATATTATCAGCAAAAACGGGACTATCGGGTAAAAAACCGATGAAGCGCGAGGAATTTAGCGCGAGGGTATTTACGATTTTTACGTGAGCTTCATTTTTATTCTCGCGCAAAAGTCCCCAAAAATCGGCCACATAAAGCTCTAAATCCGGAGCGAGCGTCTTTAAATTTTCAAGCGTTACTTTAGTGTCAAATTCATCCTCCATTATCACTATGCAGCGGTCAAATTCCTCTTCTGCTAGCACTACGCGCAACCGCTCAATGCTAGTAGGATCAAAAATCTCGACCGAAAAATTTGACTCGTTTTCAAGCTCTGAGGGCACGGCATCCGTATTTTTAGCTATGACGCGATATGATCTGATGACATCTTTGATTTTACAAACTTTGGATAAAAAATGGCGCGCAAACTTTCCGCTTGCGATGATTAAAACTTGTTTCATTGCTCTCCGTTTCGTGGTTTTGCAAAGATTATAACCAAAAACGGCTAAATTTTAAACCGCGTGCGGATAAATTTTGCGGGCAAGCCGGGGCGCGGCGACTTAAAAATTTAAAGATCGAAATTTTAAAATCAAAGTTTGAAATTCCAAAATCCGAGGCTTAAATTTTAAAATATATTAAAACCAAGCCTCGTTAAATTTGATCTCTCGATTAGAGCGATAAAATTTCATAAATTTAAAAGCAGCGCTATAACTATTCACGCCGCTGAAGTAGAAATTTTAAACCCACTAGCTTTTAAAATTTCACCTCCGCAGAGAGCATAAAGCTTCTGCTCTCGCCCAGCGTTACGCCGTTTGCCGAGCCTAGTACGCTAGTTACGTTAAGTCCGCCCGCACCGTCGGCACTCGCAGGATACATTCCCGCCCAGTATTTTTTGTTAAATACGTTATTTACGTTAAAACGCAGCGTGGTCTTATCGCCCAAAAGGTGCTCGCTCGTGTATCTAATACCAAGATCGGTAACGAAAAAGCTAGGCGTGTGCTGGGTGTTTAGATCGTCCAGATACATCTTGCTAGTGTAGTGGAAATTCGTACTGATCGCAAGCTTATCGGTGCCCGGGATCACGTAATCAAGCATTAAATTTGCGTTTAGTTTAGGGATGCCGTTTGCGACCTTGCGATTAGCGCCCGCGATGCTTACGTTATGCATCTTAGGATCGATGTAGGTAAAGCCTCCCAGCACGCTTAAATTTTCTGTAATTCGTCCGCCGCTCATAAACTCAAATCCGCGGTTGCGCTGCTCGCCGTTTATGCCGTAGCGTCCGGTAGAGCTATTTAGATACGCGATAGGTCTGCGGATATCGAAATATGCTACGCTAAAATCGATCATATCGGCTACGCGAATTTTAGCGCCGATCTCGTGCTGCTTGGAGCGATACGGAGATGTAGAGGCGACTTCGCCGTTATGCGGACCGCTCTTATAAACATAGGTAGAGCCCTGCTGTAAGCTATC
>NZ_CALHHT010000391.1 GCF_938031315.1 uncultured Campylobacter sp. | reverse complement strand
GGATTTGCAAAAAAATATAGAAAAGACACGCAGCTTTCAAGTGCGATCGTCGCAAAGAGCGGCAAAAGCTACGCGCGAAACCGCAAGAGGCGACAAATAGATAAGGGGGCAAAATGAAACGTTGGAGCAAGCTTGCAAAACGGCTTTACGAGCTCGTGGATGAAAACATTAATTTTAAGCTTCACTGCACGGTTTATCGGATGCAAAGCAGGCGCGGCAGCACGGATTTGCCGCGATATTTTATCACGCTTGCGGGCGAGATTATTTTTGATTACCCGAAGGATTTCGTGCTAAAAAGCGGCGGCGTAAAAAGCCTAGCACAGGGCGCTCTAACGAAAATTTATCCGTATGGTAACGACATAAGCGACATCGGTGAGCTTATACGCGAATATATCGACACGCCCAAAGAGGAGCTGTTTGCAAAGCACTTTGGTGCCGATGAATGGGGGCTTGCAAATATCCTAAAGGCCGCCGACAAACGTATCGGCAAAAGGAGACTGCAAATTTTAGCCAAAAACAAGAAAAATCAAGCGATGCAAAAGGTGATAGCGGCTAGATTGGAGGCTTTACAATAAATCCAAGCAGCGATTTAAATGCGGAGCGAACAAGTGCGGACGGCAGGTTAAAATTTTGATTTATGCACGGACTTTTAAAATTTAACTGCGATCGTTGGTAAAAATTTAAAGAATTTAGAGCAGATAAAATACGCAGAGGTGGGCTTACCTTAGCACTTCTCGCCGGGTAGTTTGAAATTTTAGGCGGGTTTGGGCGTGGCGTATAAATTTGCACTAAAATTTAACGAAAAAACGGTGCGATCTGCCCGCTAAATTTTAGAAAGGATAATTATGATTTTAGCTTCAAACTACGATGAAATCGACTTTGACATGCTTTATAAGGCGCAAAAGGCAAAAAGCTCATTCGGCAAAAAACTGGCCGAGCATTGGGACAAAAAGGCGCCGAGCTTCAACGAGGGCGTGATGAAAAGCGCCTACGCGCAAGAATTTATAGACAAGGTTGATTTTACGGGCGTTTCTACGCTGCTTGACTTTGCGTGTGGCGCAGGCGCGCTAAGCGTGCTAGCTGCGAAAAAAGCGGAGCAAATTTACGGCTATGACTTTTCGCCAAAGATGCTAGAGTTTGCCCGTGAAAACGCTCAAATTTACGGCGCTAAAAACGTTAAATTTGCGCAAAAAGCTTTTGAGGACGACTGGTCGGATGTGCCTGAGTGCGACGTGGTTTTCGCCTCGCGCTGCCTTGAGGTGGACGATCTAAAGCCTGTATTGCTAAAACTGCTCTCAAAAACTAAAAAGGCGCTTTACATCACGTTTAAGGTCGGCAGCTTCGTAGACGAGCGGATTTTGCAGGCGCTGGGGCGCGACGTGCAAAAGAGGCCCGACTTCGTCTATCTTTTAAACATCCTGTTTCAAATGGGCTATCTGCCGAGCCTAAGCTACATTAAAGCCCAATGTCACGGCGGCGGAGCGAAAAGTGCGGAGGAGTTTGTGCAAAAGACGCGCTGGATGCTAGGCGGCGAGCTAAGCGAAACGGAAGAGGCGCGGCTAGCGGAGTATTTTAACAGCGGCAAATACGAGCCAAAGCGGGATTTTATGCACTGGGCATTCGTGCGGGTGAATAAAACAGATGAGCTTTAGCTTGGTTGCCTTATTTTATGAATAAAGCAGGATAATTTTGAAGCTAAATTTAGCTAGAAATGAAGCGTAAATTTAGCCTGCCAAAAATTTTATCGATAAAATTGCAAGAGCCGGTAAGTATTCATTTTTAAAAATTTAATGTGAAACGGGATCGCTTGTCTGCCAAAAAAGAAGCAAGTCAAAAAGCCCACTTCATTAAATTTAAAACGCTACGGAGTAAAAAAGCAAAATTTGAGCTAAAATAACCGAGAAAGGCGGTAAAAACGCAAAAAGACAAAATCCCCGCGGACATCAGCCAAATGCCGCAAGAAATTTTAAAAAGCTACGATAGATTTCGCTTTTGTAGATATCTGTTTTTCGGGACGCTTTTGACCTTTCTGATTTATATCGTCGTGTTTCTTATGTTTGTACATGATGCGCCCATAATGTCGTTTTTATGCATGCTCGCGTTATCTGCGATAAATATACTCGTCTGCCTAAAAAATATGCCCTGCTTTTATTTAGTGATGCAGATAAAGCCTTTATGCTTATATGGATACATGTGGCTGCGATATTTTACGTCCTTTATGCTTTAATCGGATTTTATTTACAGATAAAATATCACATAGACTGGGATACACGTCAGATTATACCCGCTATTTTTATCGCTATTCCGGTGGCGATAATAACATATAACGCAAATCCGGAATTTGACGCCGATGAGACCGTGTATCTACCGGCGCCAAAATCGTAGACAAAAATCGGCGGAGCCATCGCTGATAAAATTTCCGGCGAGCAAAATTTTAATAAAACAAACGGCGAGGCGCAAGCTACCCAAGATGAAGCCGCTAAATTTGAGCAAAAATTTAATGACGCGAGCCTTGAAACAGAATCTATCCAAAGTAAAGAGGAAGCGCTGGAATACGGCAAAGCTCTAACACGAATTGCAAAAAATTTAAAGCAAAAATATCAACTTCACCGTTTGATCAGATTTGCTTTCGTGAGTTTTGCAACAACGGTTTTTTTGATTTTATTTTTATCGGATTCGTATGAATTACACTGGGCGTTTATAGTTAGCGCCGTTTGCACGATTATATTTCTCTTTTCAAAACGCAAATACAGCAAACTCTTCGTAGAAAATCCCGAAAAAAGCAATACGATTTTCGCGATAGAAAATTTTGCGATTGTGACATTGGTTTTGTATTATCCCATTATGGCTATAGCGTTATGGCTTGCTGGCGGCGGTAGTGAATCTAACGATATAGGGCTATTTTTTGGCTTATTTTATCTTCTAGCAGTGACGCCTGTGTCCGTTATTACTACTCTTGTTTGCCTAGCACGCAACTTAAGCGTTTATAAAGAGATAAAAGAGTGAAATTAGTAAAATTAAACGAGTTTTTAAATAACTTTATCGCTCAAATATATTTCATCAGCTCCTTGTCTAAGTATTCTTTAGCTATGGAAGGACAGCTTAAATTTAGAATTTAAATCAATCCAAAGCAGCACTTTGCGTCTTTAAAATTTGCAAGCCCGCCATTTAAATATATCTTATTTATCTGCGTTCATTAAAACGCTTTAAATTAGCTGAGTGTAGAAGTAAGAAATAAAGAAGCGTGGATATTTTAGGCATAGCAAATCCGTTTAATTTGATCTTAAACGCTCAAGGCTACTGCGTTAGCTTGCATTTCAGCGCCTCTTGTAAAAGCGCATTGGCTACTACTCTCTCCTTTTTTACGAAGATAAAATTTTCGCCGTATTCGCTCTGCAGCTCGCTTTGTGGATCGGCACCCGTATGCATCACTATGATATTTGCTTTTAAATTAGAGCCGTTTAGCATCTTAGCGACGATGTCGAGCTTTTGCTGATTTGCGATCGTTAGGATGATGACCGACGCATCGCGCGCATGCAGCTCGTCGATCGCAGTTTTTTGCATTATATTTACAAAGTATATGTTCTCTCCGCGCGATTTGCCCAGATCTACGAGCTCTAAATCGCTCTCGGCGACTACGTATAGCAGCCCCTGATCTTTAAGACGTAGCACAACTTCTTGCCCTATCCTGCCGTAGCCTGCTACAATGATATGATGTTTCATCGGCGGGATTTGAGTTTTATGCTCCTCATCCTCGAGCTTTTCGACCTTGGACTCGAAACGGTTGGCGATTTTGTTTAAATTTTTAAGAATAAACGGCGTTAAAATCATCGTCGCTGTTACGACTGTAATTAAAATTTGCCCGTTTTCCTTACTTAGCATATCGCGGCTCATCAGCAGCGAAAAGATTGCAAGCGCAAACTCACCTATCTGGCATAGCGACAGCGCCGCTTTTAGCGCTATCCTTTTGCCGGTCGAGAGAAATAAGATCGCGTAAATCACAACCGTTTTAAGCGCCATTATAACGATAATAGCGAGCAGGATCAGCCCATAGTGCGAGACGATGACTTCAAAATTTATCTGCATGCCAATCGTGATGAAAAAAAGTCCGAGCAGTATGTCTCGAAACGGCGTCAGATCGGCCTCTATCTCGTGTTTATACTCGGTTTCTGCGATGAGCATGCCCGCAATGAACGCGCCCAGCGTGTACGAAAAGCCAAAAACATGCGCTAAAAAGCTAGCCCCCACGACGGTAAAAAGGATGGTCGCGATGAAAATTTCTTTAGAATTTGTCCTTACGACGTAGTAGAGGAAGCGGTTGAAAGCAAATTTACCGAGCACGAAAAGGATCACTACCACTATGGCG
>NZ_CALHHT010000390.1 GCF_938031315.1 uncultured Campylobacter sp. | reverse complement strand
CTATATTGCCATCTTTGACATTTGTATTTATCCCTTTTATTTCTACTATAAAGTTAATATCTCCACATTCGAATCTAAAATCTTCTTTTTTCACATCTGTAAAATGACTGTCTGGCAACTTAAAAATATCTACCAAAATTTCCTTTACCACACCAACTAACTCATCCCCATTTGAATATAGGATTGATTTGAATTTATTATTTTTGTCAATTCGCCTATCTATATCTTTAATTTGCCGATACATATTCAATAATTCACTACGTTTATTTTTTAACGCAGCATCATCAAAGTATTCCAAACTATTAAACCAATCAGGAACATCGGATTTTTTAAATCTAGAAACAATAAATGATATTAAAATTTCTAAATCATTGGTTGTGTTTTTAATCAAAAGAGTAGTCGAGTATAGCCTTTCATTATGCTTTACTATTGTGCTCTTACCTCCATTTGACCATTTAATGGTCTCTTCTTCCACGTTGTCAAATATAAAATCGGAATAAAAATTTCGTTCGTTTATGGTCGTTGTGCTTATTTCATATCTTAACTTTATATTAGACAAAGCTAATGTAGACAATTCTTGATCGACTTGTTTGAGAATATCTTTAATTACAACGGTTTGATTAGTATAACATTCAGAATAATGCACTGATACCTTTATATTTGCAGGCATTATTATGATAAATATACCTCTTTTTGAGTTTCTCATAATTTCTTTTAATGTCTTAAGGTGATATACGGCCTCAGTGCACTTTTGGTATTCTGAGTTGAAGCTCCATAAGTTAGGACTATTTAAATCTATAATATTTAGATCAAACTCATCAAAGCTTCTCGGACGATCAAAAGCACTAATGGTCTGAGATATATGCGGATCATTTATTTTAAATATTGTGGAGTAAGATATTATTTGAATTTTCATTAGTTGCGCCTCTTTAAATTTATTTATTTTGTTTCTAATTAACCACTATCATAAGGCTAAATCTTCCCGCCGAACATCTCGTACATCGCCTTTTCCTCGCCCCAGAGCTCGCGGTGCTTTTTGATGCAGGATTTTATCGCGCCTACCAGATAACGCACGTCTTGCTCGGTGTGCGTGTAGTGCAGGCTCACGCGCACGAAGCCGGGCTTGCTCTCGGGCATGCGCCCCTCCTTGATACCCAGCAGATCGTGAGCGTACGGCCCCGCGCACATCACGCCCGCGCGCGTCTGGATACCGAAATCGTTGCTAAGGCTCGCGGCGAAATCATACGCCGATACGCCGCGCACGTTAAAGGAAAATATCGGCAGCCGCGGCGCGCCCTTTGGAGCGTAATTTATGATCTCGTCAATGCCTGCTAGCTCGCTCTCAAAAAACCGCGCGAGCTCGTCCTCGGCACTTTTTATCCTCTCAAAACCGACTTCGTTTCGCAGCGCGTAGGCCAAATTTGCCCGCATGAGCCCGGTGATAGGCGGCGTACCGCCCTCCTCCAGCTGCTCGGGGTTTTTCAAAAATACGTGCCCTTCGCGGTTAGCATAAGCGACCGTCCCGCCCGCGGCAAATGTCGGCACGTCGCTACCGAGCAGCTCTTTTTTGATCGCCAAAAGCCCGCAGCTAGCAGGTCCGCCGAGTAGCTTATGGGGCGAGAGAAAAATCGCGTCGAAATGATCGCAGTCTAAATTTGCGTGCGAGCTCAGCGCCGCGCAGTCAAAGGCGACGATGCCGCCCGCGGCTCTGATTAGCTCGCTGATCTTTTTATAGTCGCTAACGACGCCCGTGACGTTTGAGGCGGCGCTAAACGAGCCGATGATGCGGCGTCCCGCATTTAGCTTCAAGATGCGCTCGAGTGCTAGCAGATCGATCTCGCCGCCCTCGCTAAGCGGCACGCGCAGGTAGTCGCAAAGCCCCTCGCGAAAGCTAAGCTCGTTTGAGTGGTGTTCGTATGGCGAAACGAGCACGAGCGGAAGCTGCACAGCGCGTAAATTCGCCTCGCCGATCGCGCTTCTGGTCGCAGGCGGCAGATAGATGCCAAGTATCTCCTGAAATTTCTTGATCGCGGCCGTCGCGCCCTGCCCGCAGGCGATGAGACAAAACCGCTCGTCAAGCCCAAGTAGCTTTTTTAGACTCTCTCGCGCGCCCTCGTAGCGCCGCTGCGTGATGATAGCGCTGGAGCTACTGTCGGAGTGGGTGTTGGCGTAGGTTTTTAAAATTTCGCCTATCTCGCGCTCTACGGGCTCATAAGCAAGCCCCGAAGCCGCGAAATCAAAATAGTGCACGCCCGGTTTTAGGATGATATTTTTTCGAATTTCGTCTAAGCTTAGCATTTGCGACCTTTAAAATTTAAGTGATTAATTATAGTGAAATTTGGATTAATTTAAAGCTTTACGCCAGGCAGGAAGGAATTTTAATGAGAATTTAGAAAAGCTTTGCCCACTATATTACTTAATTTCTGATGCTATATAGTTTTACTCTTTCAAATTTATTGATTACTATCTAGTTTTTTAGCCACTTCTTGTCTTAGAATTTCGGCATAATCTTTTATATCTATTTTCTCGCCGTTATGTAGAATTTTCACTTTCGCTTCCTCTAGCATTTCCTCAAAATTTAAATATTTAAAAAATGTCTCAATATCGAATGCCTCAGTACTATTTTTATCTTTTAGGCTGCTTTTTTGCAAAATCTCTTCATTGCTTAGCCCATTGCCGCAAAGAGCTTTATATCTATCTATTTTCATATTATAGAAATTTAATATTTTAATATCCGGTTCTAGCTTGCTACATTTTTTATCGTTTGGCATATAACCGAAAAATTTTATAAAATCTTTTTCTTTCCAGTATCTATCCGTTCCTTTATCTTTTTCTTCGTTATTTTTAACTTCCCACCTGCCTCGAAGAGCCCAATCGTATGATTCTAAAATCTTTTCTCCATAGCAGTAATCATTCATATGATTTATGTAAGATTCTTTCTTTTTTATAGATCCAGCTAAACTATCCAAACAATTTCTATAAGCCGTAACAATATCATCTTGACTCGGTAGACCATCTATATTATATTTTATTAATAATTCTAATTTATCTTTATACATCATATCCCGCGGAAGAAAAGTATAAATAGATTTTTTAAATATTTCCTTTTGTTTAAACGAAACGCCGTTCTCACTTAAATAATACAAAGGACCTTCATATGCTTTCGGTTTCATACCTCTTTGTAGCATCATATCGGCAATTTCTATCAAATTACTATATATTGCATAGTTTAATGGATAAACAGGATCTTTTGAGTGATCATGATTGATTAGACACTCAGTACGTAATTTTATATCTATATTGTTGCCAACTATGATTTCGGTGTCGTCAGAATATCTAGGGCAAACTATATAGCCCTGCACCATTTTAACTTCTTCAAATTTAACGCCGTTGTCTAAAAGCAGTCTTACCGTTTTAGTAGCATTATTTTCTATCGCATAAGCCATAGCGGATAGCTTGTATTCGTCTTTTTTATGTATATCCGCACCTAGCTTTATAAGCTCTTGAGTGGTATTTGTATCATTCCAAAAGCTAGAATACATCACTGGCGTTACCCCTCCGTGCATAGTATGCTCGACGGTTAGATTGTTATCTTTCATAAATTTTAAAATTTCATCAGTTTGCTTGCTTTTTAAAAGCCTTTTTAGCTCTACGTCTATGGCAGGTTCTTTAAATACGTTTTTTGGGTTTGAATTATAATCTATATCCCAGTAGCGAAATGCAAAACTTT
>NZ_CALHHT010000389.1 GCF_938031315.1 uncultured Campylobacter sp. | reverse complement strand
TGTATAGCACGGCGTCTGCGCCGAAAATTTGCCTTAGCTTGTGCGCAGAGACGTTTTGGATCTCGCTCGCCTCGTAAATTCCGTTATTTTTGAAGGTCTCATGCACGAGCGCAGGCGAAAATACATAATAGCCCGCCTCACTGAGCGGATAGATCGCGTTGGCAAGCACGGCAGCACTTGCGTCCACTTCGGTAGTTTCGTTTGTCGGCATCAGCACCAAAATCGATCGCGGCTTAGCCTGCTGAAGCGCCGAGTAATCGTAAATTTCAGGCTCTCCTAGAGCGCACGCGTTAAAAAACAGCGCCACGAATACGCTAAAAATCGCTATTTGAGCTTTATTTTTCATTTTTTAGCCTTTTTATTCGTTTTGCCGCCCTGTTTCGCGGCAGCTTTGCCTTGCTTTACAGAGGCTGCTTTGGCGGCTTCGCGTCCGCTTGATCCTTGGGCTTTATCGGCGCCGGGCTTGGCCGCAGCCTCAGCTTTTTTAAGCGCGGCGGGGTTTGTAATGAAGGTCAAAAACGGCTTTGATTCAGGGAAAGCCTGAGCTTCTTTTTCAAAGCTCTCTCTCGCCCTCGCGCCGTTGCCCGCGCTTAGATACAAAAGCCCCAGATGCGAATAAAGCCCCGGCGGGACTTTGAGCCCCTTTTCGTATGCTTTTTGGATAGATTTTTCAAGCGCTTCGATCTGCTCGCCTACGTCGCCTTCCTGCTTGAGATACTGATAGGTCGAGTCGGTGTAGCTGCCGTCCCAGTAATAAATTTGATTCTGGCTCCCGCCGCCGCAGCCGCAAAAGATCATGGCCGCAGCAGCAAGAGCAAGAGCACTGCTCGCTTTCAAATTTAATCCTTATCTCACTTTAAACGCGCCGTTTTCAAGGCCATTTACGAGATTATTGACCGCCTCAATGATCGCTAGGCTTAACACCTTGCCGTTTAGTGTTGAATCATAGCCCGCAGTGCCGCCGAAACCTAGCACTTCGCGGTTTGATAGCTCGTATTCGCCCGCGCCCTGAGTCGAAAAGACCACCTCGGACGTCCTGACGTCAACGACGTTTAAATTTACTTTAGAATACGCGGTTTGGGTCTTTCCCTTGCCTAAAATTCCAAACAGCTGATGATCTCCGGTCGTCTTGCGGCCAAACTCAGTCACGTCGCCGGTGATAACGTATCTGGCGCCTTTTAAGTTTTGTGCGCTTTTGGAGATTGCGCTTTCCTCTTTGATGGCGCGCATATTCGTGCGATCAAGCACCGAGAAACGTCCTGTTTGTTGTAAGCTTGAGATCAAAATTGTCTGCGCTTGGTTGCCCAGTCTGTCCTCGCCGTCGGAGAACACGCCGTTGTTGTAAGAGGATTGGTTGTTGAAGCGTCCTACCGACACGGCGATCCGCTCGCCAGAGTAATTAGTGTTTAGACTCGCTACCGTAGGGGTTTGCACTACGCGAGAGCTCTCTTTCGCGCATCCGCTAAATAGCGCCAGCACTGAAGCTGCAATAACGGCAGCCGATATGGTTTTTTTGAAATTCATTCTTTACTCCTTGAAAAAATTTACGTATAATATCTCATTGTTTCTTAAAATTTTATGTATAAATTTAAACGCATAAATTTAGCAAAATGGGAGCGATTATGCTTAATATTTTACTGGTCGAAGACGACGAGGCTTTGAGCTCGGCGATAAGAGAAAAGCTGCTTGATGAGGGCTTTAGCGTGAGCTGCGCCTTCGACGGCGAGCAGGCGACAGAGGCGCTGGATGAGGCGCATTTTGATCTGATCATCTCGGACGTGATGATGCCTAAGATGGACGGCTTTGAGCTTAGCAGATACGTTAGGCGCGACGGCAAGAGCCAGCCGATACTGATCATAACGGCAAAAAGCGAGATCGAGGATATGCAGACGGGCTTTAAAAGCGGCGCGGACGATTATATGAGCAAGCCTATAAATTTAAAAGAGCTCGTGCTGCGCGTGCATGCGCTGCTAAGGCGAGCCAAGATCGCAAACGAAAAGCGGCTACTCATCGGCGGAAGCGAGCTTGACTACGATACGCTCAGCGTCCGCACCGAGGGCGAGCGGATAAGCCTAGCGCCGAAGGAATTTCGTCTTTTGTTTTTGCTGCTAAGCTACGCGGGCAGAATTTTTACGAGATTTGAGATAATGAGCGAAATTTGGGGCTATGAGACTGACAGCGACGAGCGCGTCGTCGATACGCACATCAAAAAGCTGCGGGCGAAATTCGAAAACTCCAAGGATTTTGAGATAATCACCGTGCGCGGGCTCGGCTACAAAGCCGTAAAAAAGGAGCGAGCATGAAAAAATACCTCATCAGCCTTAAAAGCTTCATCGCGTTTTACTCTTCGCTCGCATTCGGCGTGATAAATTTCATCGTCTGCTTTGCGGTTTGCATGCTTTTTTACATAGGCATCGGCGGCAAAATCGGCGGGTTTTGGGACGGAGTGGCGCTGTGCGCGATCATCTGCTTAATCACGATGGCGCTAAATTTTACCCTGCTTTACTTCGGACTTAAAATTTTATTCCGCCCGATCAAGCGGCTACTAGACGCGATCACCGCGATCGCAAACGGCGATTTTGAGGCGCGCGCCGAGCGCAAGATACATAGGCGCCGCACTGATTACCTCTATATGCACGAGCTGGACGAGCTTGTGGTAAATGTCAATAAAATGGCGCAGAAGCTACAAAAGCACGAGCAACTGCAAAAGGAGTTCGTCTCAAACGTCTCGCACGAGATGAAAACGCCGATCTCCTCGATCGCCGCGTTAAGCGAGATGATAGAGGGCGGCGTGAGCGAGGAGCGCGCGGTGCGATACGCAGCCTCCATCGGCGCGGAAGCAAACCGCCTAAGCAAGCTCTGCACCGACATGCTAAAGCTAACGAGACTTGATAGCGGCGCGGCGGTGCGCCTAGATGAAGTGGTACGTATCGACGAGCAGCTTAGGCAATGCATCATATCGCTGAGCCAAAGCTACGAAGGACACGAGTTTGAGCTAGATTTATCACCGCTTAGCGTGCGATCAAACGCGGGGCTGCTAAATCAAATTTGGCGAAATTTAATCGAAAACGCGCTTAAGTACTCGCGCCCGAACGACAAAATTTTCGTCCGTTGCCGCGCTTGCGATGGCTTTGCGCAGGTGAGCATCAAAGACGAAGGCATCGGCATCTCGCGCGAGAAGCTGGATAAAATTTTTGACCGATTTTATCAGTGCGAGGAATCGCATAAGGAGCTCGGCAGCGGGCTTGGGCTTAGCATCGTACGCACGGCGCTTGATCTTTTAGGCGGCCAGATCGAATACGAAAGCGAACCCGGCGTCGGAACCGAGGCGCGCGTTAAAATTCCGCTTTAAATTTCAGATCAAGACGGCGCGGATGAGCTGCGTCTTGCAATTCGTAGCTCGCCGTAAAATTTCGCCCCACAGGCGCAAGTCGCGCCGATGCAAGCTTTGACGATACGGGCCCTGACGGCGCAAGCTACGCCGATGCAAGCTTTGATGATACAAGCTTTGACGACGTAAAAAAGCGCGGGTGTGTCGCGCGCCGCATTCACATAAAATTCTGCTTTAAATTTTATATCGATTTGCCGCGGACGCCTCGCGCGCCGCGACGAGGTCGGAATTCTGCTTTAAATTTACCGCGTGCTACGACTTTGCCGCTCTTTACGACTTTACCGCACATTACGGCGGGCGGCAGGCTCGCTTAAATTTGCCGCGCCTTAACGCAGACGGCCGAATTTTGCCTGAAATCTGCCGCCGTTCGCTCGCGCTTTACAACGGACGGAGAAAATTTTGTCCTAAATTTCAAAAGACACATTAAGAACACAATCATCTTATATAATCCCGCCCATAGATCGATCGGGCACGCCTCTAGCAGCCCGAGTCTGGCAAATAATAAAATTAAAAACAAAGGAGAAGCGATGAGTAAGGCCGTACTTCACTCAGTGTTAGCGATAGAAGCCATTTTATGGGGGCTTTTGTCAGCCGTGATTATAGGTGCGTAAATTTTACGCTTTGAGCTAGGCGATCTGCCGAAATAATTTATAAGATTTACGCCCTGCCTCGCATCCGCTGCGAAGCGGGGCGCACCTCGCTAACTATCTAAACTTAAAATTTTAATCCACTCACTGTGCGCGCAAACCTCACTACATGCAAATCCATACCGCAGGCTAGCCGGCCGCACGCAAACCTCGCCGTGCGCAAACACATCGCCGCGGATAAAGCAGCTGCGCAACTAAAAATCGAATAAAATTTTAAATACTACGAGCGGACGGACGAGCTAGTTGATGCTCCATTTCATCCGCGCATTTTGCAATATGTGCTTGCCTACAAACAACTTGCGATAGGAAAGCTAATTTAAGCAACGTAAATTTTAAAATATGCAGCCTACCTCCAAGCGCGCAAATTTACGCCTTTGCCTCTAAGCGACTTTTAAAAGCTCTCGAGCTAAAATTTATCCCGATTTAAGATCAAATTTAAACCAAACGGCGAAAATTTCACGAAAGACGCCGCAAGCGGCGAAATCTCGAAGGAGCCTAGCGTGAAAAGATTGATAGATTTCCTCGGGCGCATTTGCACAGACCTGCTTGCAGGCAGAGCGCTGCTGCATCCGATCCTGCTTACGGCTGCATTTTTGATGGCGAAATTCGGCACGATCTATCTTACGCGCATCGCGATTTTGGGGCGCGAATACCATCGGGGGAATTTTGGAGGAGAGCTGTTTTATATATCTTTCGATTTTACCGCAAACGCCTATTTTATCGCGCTCTGCTTGCACTTGCTACTTGACGGAACGATAAAGCGCACTCTTGCGCCGCTAAGAGCAGCCTTGGCGCTCTTGATCGTCGCGGCGTGCATTTTAGGCTATTTGAATGCAGATGAACACTACCAAAAGGAGAGCGCGATGTTTTATTTTTTCGCAGGCTCTCTCATCGCGATCTGCATCTATCTTTCGGTCGAGGCTATCAAGTTTAAAAGGTTTCTGCCCACAATCTGCGCGCTCGCGTATGTTTTAAGCTACGTTTTTTGCGTGTGGATATATTTTCAAATACCGCTAAAATCGCTCTACGTAATCCGTGCGCTATTTTTTCTGTGTCCGCTCGCGTGGGCATTTTATTTCAAATACGAATTTCAAAAATCGCTCGCAAAAGACGCCGCGAGCAATGATGAAATTTTAAATAGTGCAAATGGCGATGAAATTTCAGAAAGCAAAGCGCGCACGGAGAGTTAAATTTACAAAATTCCACCGCAAAGGGCTAAATTTACAAAATTTCGCCAGGGTTAAATTTTA
>NZ_CALHHT010000388.1 GCF_938031315.1 uncultured Campylobacter sp. | reverse complement strand
CGCGTCTACGGCGTATAGGTGCCCGCCCTTGCCCGCGGTGCCGAAATACAGCGTCTCTCGACCCTGCCGCTTACCTTGCGCATCAAAATGCGACGTCGCTCCGCCACGAAGGCAAACGGGCGTATATAGATACGCGCCGAGCTTCAGTCGCCAAAGCATTTTGCCTTTTGCGGCCGCTTTTTTGCAGGGCTGCTTGCCGCCGTTTGAAATTTTATCTTTCGTTTCGCTCGTTTCATTACGCGGATCGCTTTTGCTCGCTTTACAAACAGCCGCCGCATCGTGATTTTCGGAGGAATTTTTTAAATTTTCTTCCGCCGCGCCGCTGAAATTTACTGTGCCGCCCAATTCAGCCGCCGCACCGTTTAAATTTGACCCGCCTTGCGAGGCTCTGCACTCCATCATAAAGGGCGAACTCATCCGCACGGCAAAGCCGTCAAACTCGTAGGTTCGCGCATCGTTGTAGATCTGCTTCACGGGCGTTGGAGCGTCGCCAAGCTCGCTCATTTCGCCGTCTTGTATTTTGATGAGCTTTGCGGGCGAATCGACGAAGCCCTCGCAATATCTCGTATTTAGCATGAAGTGGCCGTCCTGTGGGTAACAAAGCGCGGAGGCGGCGAAGAAAATTTCGCGCTGCTCGTAGGCGAGTACCGATCTTTTGTGCTCGCTAAAATCGCGCGAAAACGTATCTAGCAGCACGTAGCCGGGCGTTAGCTTCGCGGCGATGTTTTGCTCGCTAGGGGCTGCGAAAGCAAAGTGGACGAAGGCTATCCGCTCGCCCATCTCGTAAATGCCCGTCACGCCGTGTCCGCGAAACTCCACGCCCTGCATCGCAAGAGGATATGATCTTAGCATTTGCGGCTCCTTGAAATTTGAAGTGATTATAGCTTAAATTTGGGCGCGATTTTAAAATTTTATATGCACGTTAAAATTTTACGGCGCGCGGTTGAAATTTTAAAATTTCGGTGCGTTTGAGCGAGATTAAAATTTCGCGCCGTAAATTTAAAACGCCGCTAAAATTTCGCAAAATTTCACTGCAAAAACAGGCGCCGACAAGCGCACGCCGTGCTCAAACCCTCTAAATTTAACCGCTGCTAGCCGTTTTTGCGCGCAAACTCGCTCATAAAAGTGACTAGTTTTTCAACGTCCTCGTAGTTTATCGCGTTGTAGATCGAGGCGCGGATGCCGCCTAAGACGCGGTGTCCTTTAAGCCCGATCATCCCCTCCGCCTCCGCCTGCGCGACAAAAACGGGCTCAAGCGCGGCGTCTGCGATATTAAAGCTCACGTTCATCAGGCTGCGGCTGTTCTTTTGCGCGTGGCCGCGGTAGAAGCCGCCGCTAGCATCGATCGCGCCGTAGAGTAGCGCCGCTTTGCGCTTGTTGCGCTCATGCATCTCCGCGAGCCCGCCGATCTCGTCCTTGATCCAGCCGAGCATTAAATTTAGCATGTAAATTCCGAAAGTATTCGGGGTGTTGCTCATCGAGTCCGCATCCGCCTGCGTCTTGTAGCGCAGGATCATCGGCGTTTTGGGGTTTGCGCGATCCAGCAGATCCTTGCGGATCGCCACCATCGTAACGCCCGCGGGGCCGCCGTTTTTCTGAATACCGCCGTAAAACATCCCCACGCTGCTAAGCTCCACCGGCCGCGAGAACAGATCGCTCGAGCTATCGACTACGAGCGGGCAGGCGCACTGCGGCAGCTGCGGATACTGCGTGCCGTAGATCGTGTTGTTTGAGCAGATGTAGCCGTAATCGGCGTTGTTAGAAAATTTAACCTCGGGGATGCGGTCGAATTTGCTCTCCTCGCTGCTTGCGACCACGCGGTAGTTTATGCCAAGCACGCCCGCTTCCTTGATCGCCTTGCTCGTCCAGTTGCCGGTGTTGGCGTATTCTGCGACGCCGCCTGCGTATAGGTTCATCGGCACCTGTGCAAACTGAAGGCTCGCGCCGCCTTGCAAAAATAAAATCGTAAAATCATCCGAAAAGCCGTAGAGATCGCGCACGCGGCTCATCGCACTATGCAAAACCTCCTCGAAAATTTTGGTGCGGTGCGAGATCTCCATTATCGAAAATCCGTGCCCCGCGTAGTTTAGCAGCTCCTCTTGAGCCTGCTTTAGCACGCCCAGCGGGATGGTGCTAGGTCCTGCGCTAAAATTTAAAACCCTATCCATTTTGACTCCTTTAGATGATTTTCGCGTTTTTGCTGAGCTGCTGCGAGCAAAGGACGAACTCGTCGCCCGCGGCAAGCTCGCCTAAGGTCACCGTTTTGCCGCCCTTTTGGATTTGAACGAGGTCTTTGGTGATCTCAAAAAATTTCGCCTTTTGCGCCAAAAGCTCATCCTTTGCGCTTAACGTGTGCTCCGCGGCGCTTAGTTTGGAGGCCACGAAGCTTTTAAATTTAAGCTCTAAATTTGAAAGCCCCGCGAGCGAGCCTGAAATTTTTGGCTCGACCGATTTTGATTTAAGCTGTAAAGCTGCGAGGCTCAGCACGTTTTGTGCGGATGAAATTTTATCTTTTATCAGCCTATCAAGTGCGTCGCTTATACCGTCGAGGCTCTGAAAGATCGCGCAAATATCGGGCAGCAGATCGATCATCGCGGCGGTGGGTGTGAGGCTTCGGTGATCGGCTACGAAATCGCTGATGCTAAAATCGATCTCGTGTCCGACCGCCGAGATGACGGGCGTTTTGGCCGCGTAGATCGCGCGAGCCAAGGCCTCGTCGTTGAAGCACCACAGATCCTCGCGCGAGCCGCCGCCGCGAGCGATGACGATCGCATCGTAGCCCTTCGCGTCGGCTGCACGCAGAGCGCTTATGATCGAAGCAGGCGCGCCTTCGCCTTGCACTAGTGCGTTATACAGATCGATCTTGCAAAGCGCGAAGCGGTCCTGCGCCGTGCGAAGCATATCCGCCTGCGCCGCGGAGCCCGCGCTCGTGATGATCGCGATGCTTTGGGCAAATTTCGGAAGCTGTTTTTTGTGCGCGGCATCGAAAAGCCCCTCTTTGCTAAGCTTCTGCTTTAGCGCGGCAAATGCCGCTTCCAGCTCGCCCTCGCCGCTTTTGCGGATATTTGAGACCTGGATCTGATACGCGCCCGTGGGGGCGTATAGCGAGACTTTGCCGCTTACGATGAGCTTATCGCCGACGGCGGGGATAAAATTTATCCGCGCGGCGTTAAATTTAAACATCGCGCAATCGATCGCCGCGCTCGCGTCTTTGATCGTGAAATACCAGTGCCCACTCGTGCTTTGAGCTCTAAACTTAGATATCTCGCCCTCGACTTCGACGAAGCTAAAGCTCGTCTCCAAAAGCGTCTTGGCTTGGGCGTTGAGCTCGCTTACGCTAAGCATCGTCGCTCTTCCGCGCGATTTTCTCCGCGATGAAAAGCGTGCTGACGTCGAAGCTGAAGCCCTTTTGCACGCGCAGCTCAAAGCCCGCATTTTTGAGCTTTTCGCTAAAGCTCGCGGCGTCTAGGAAGCTGCCGATGGAGCTTGGCAGATACTCGTAGGCTTCTTTGTTTTTCGAGATGAAAGCGCCTATTTTGGGTAAAATTTTACTCACGTAAAAATCTCTGATTTTAAACGCGAGCCCGCCGCTTGCGGCTTTGGTAAATTCCAAAACCACGAGCGAGCCGCCCGGTTTGATGACGCGGTTAAACTCCGCAAGCGCCGCGTCCAGCTCCACGACGTTTCTTATGCCGTAGCTGATGCTTAAAATATCCACGCTTGCATCATCTAGCGTCGTGGCGCCCGCGGTTGCCTTGATAAACTCGCAGCCGGGAAATTTTTGCCTCGCTACCTCAAGCATCCCCTCGCTAGGATCGATCCCCACGATCCGCTCGATCTGCACGCCGTGCTGCGCCGCGCCGTCGCGCCACGAGCTTATCATATCGCCCGTGCCGCACGCGACGTCGGCGATACTCACGAGCTTTCCTTTAAGCTTTTCAAGCGTCAGCTCAACCGCTTTTTTGCGCCACGAAACGTCCACGCCGAAGCTGATGGCGCGATTTGCCAGATCGTAGGTAGGCGCAATCTCATCGAACATTTTTATGATTTTTTCCTGTTTTTGCACGGGCTTTCCTTATTCGTATGCTTTGATTTTGCGCAGCGATCTTTTCAGAGCGCGCAAAAGAGGCTCTTTTTCATTTAAAATTTTTTCCTCCAGCTCGGCGCGGCGGTCGTTTAAGCGGGCGTCCAGAGCCAGCAGATACGCAAACGCGACGCCGCTTTTATCGCTTGCTTTTTGATAGATCGCGATGAAATTTTGCCACACGCTGATATCTTGCAGCGCGCCGAAATCCTCGCAGGCGGCCTTGGTGCGTTTAAACAGCTCCCTGACGCAGCCTTCATCAAAGCTTCTTGCAAAAATTTCAAGCGCGTATCGCAGCCTCTTTAGCCCTATGCGCGCGTCGTGAAATGCCTGTAGCGACGAACTTTGCTGTAAATTTTTTAGCTCCGCGCGCAAGCTTTTAATCAACTTGCAAAGGCGGGCGGATGCGAACTTTTTTGAAATTTTTTCATATTCGCTGCGCGCGTAGATGCCGTCCGCACCGCTTAAAAAGCCGCTAATAGCGCCGTTTAAATCTGCAAATTCCGCGCTAGAAAGAAATTCTAAAATTTTATCCTCCGAGCGCTTTGCAATAAGATTTAGCTGCTGCAAAAAGCTCGCAGGCGCATCGTCAGCTTTTAAAAACTCCGCAAAAACGTGAAGGTCTCGCAGCTGATTGGTGCGGCTCATAAATTCTGCGAGCAGTTTTAAAATTTCATCCTTTTTTTCAACTTCGAAAAGCGGCGAGGATAGCTTCAAAATCGCTCTAAATTTACGAATCTGCACGCGCAGCTCGTGAAGAGCTTCGGGGGAGAGGTTTTTTTGATACTCGCCCTTTGCGGCACACGCCCTCGTCCACGCTAGCTCAAGCGCCAAGCGCGCGAGCTTAACGCTGTCCGCATAGGGCGGCGCGAAAAATTTAACTCGGCTAAATTTTTCAAAAACGCTCCGGGCGTGCGTGAAATCAAGCGAGCGCGGCGGCATACCGTAGCGCGCCAGATAGCGGCTTTTGTAGCGGTAATCGTCTGTGATCTCGTAAAAATCGGTGCTGCCGAAGGTTTTTGCAAAATCAAAATTTGCGCTTGCCGCCTCGCTTTGAAATTTTGCTCGTAAAATCGCGAGCGTGCTTAACTCGCCGCCGTAAAGCTCTAACCAAAACTCCGCCTCGTCGTTAGCAAAGCCGTAGCGGTTTTTTTGCACAACGCGGGCGATCCTGCTTTTTAAAGCCTCTTTGAAATCATCTTTTGAAATTTTAAAATTTAGAGTTTGTCTGTCGAGATCCTCTTTTTTGTGGTGCAAAGAGCACTCGTCGTTTTGGCGGATGTAGTAAATTTCGGGGTAGAACGAAGTATAAAACCAAGCGATCTTTACCTTGCGACATTTCAGCCCCGCACGCTCTAGCGTCCGCAGAATCGAATCGTCGCTCAATAAAAATTTACGCTTAGTTTGCATACCCGCTCCAAAAATAAAGTGGGTAATAATAGCAGAAAATTCTTTAAACTATCTACACTTTTCGCAGTCTTCGACCGTAGCGGTGATATTTAGCTTGCGGATGAAATTGCCCGCTTTGCGCTCGATGTTTTTCAAAACATCCTTATTAAAGGCATCGTCCATAAAAAGGTCCATCACGTTACCGCATTTTTCGCACACGACGTGGATATGCGGCATCTGATAGATGTCGTAGCGGCTCTTTTTGTTCGGTGCATTGACCTCGACTACGACGCCTTCGTCGAGCAGGGTGTTTAAATTTTTATAAACCGTCGCTAGCGAAATGGATGGATAGTCCTCTTTGATCCCCTCGTATAGGTCATCTATACTTGGATGTTCGTGGCGATCTAGCACCTTTAGGATGCACAATCTTTGAGGAGTTGCTTTCAAACCGCAAGTTTTGAGTAGTTCTACGTGGCTCATTTTTGTCCTTCAAAAAATTTTAAAGTGATATTATCAAATTTTACTTTAAACAAAGTTGATATTAACTAATACTTTTTATCACTTAATATTCGCTCGGCTAGAGTTTGCACGTCCAAGCCCAAGCTGCGTTCTACGTCGGCGGTCTTTCCGTGCGGTAAAAAGATATCGGTAAACTCGAAGCTTACGATCTTTACGTACGAAATTTCATTTTCTTGCAAAAATGCGCTTAAAATTTCACCGACGCCGCCTTTTTTGGCATTGTCGCTAAAGACGTACCAAATTTTATCCTTGCGAGCTAAATTTTGCAAAAACTCGGCGTCTAAAGGCTTTGCAAAGACTAGATCTACGACGTCCGCTTTGATCTGCCCTTCTAGCGCCGCAGCCGTTTTATACGCTCTACCAGCGCCGTTTCCGTAGCCGATGAGAGCTACGCGCGCGCTATCGCTGCGCTTTAAAAACACCGATTTCGCAAGCTCTACTGCAGATGCGCTGGCCTCATCGCAGTCCAAAATAAAGCTTCCGCGCGGATAGCGGATCGCCAAAACCCCCTCGTGCACGTATGAGTACTCGACGATCCGCTTAAAGCTCGCCTCATCTCGCGGCGCGCACATGCTGACGTTTGGGATCGCGTTTAAGAAGCTCACGTCAAAGACTCCCTCGTGCGTCTCGCCGTCCTCGCCCACGATGCCCGCGCGATCCATCGCAAGGACTAAGCTTAGATTCATAATCGCCGCGTCGTGGACGATCTGATCGAATGCGCGCTGCATGAAGGTCGAATATATCGTAACGTACGGCTTAAAACCCTCGCGCGCCATCGCAGCCATCGAGCTTAGCGCGTGAGGCTCGGCGATCGCGACATCCCAGAAGCGGTGGGGAAATTTCTCGATCAGCTTATCCATGCCGGTGCCGCTTGGCATCGCGGCGGTCACGCCCACGACGTTTTCATGCTTGGCGGCTAAATTTAAAAGTGCCTCGGCGTAAATTTGCGTGGCGCTTTTGGCGGCGGATTTTTTCTTAAATTCTCCGCTTTGAATGTCGAAAGGCCCTACGCCGTGCCAGCTCTCCAAATAGCCCTCGGCCTTGTCGTAACCCTTGCCTTTGATCGTTTGAGCGTGCACGACGACGGGCTTGCGCGCGCTTTTTGCCGTCTTTAGCGCCGATATGAGATCGGCTAGGTCGTGGCCGTCGACAGGGCCGATGTATTCGAGCCCCAGCTCCTCAAAATACATCCCCGGGATGATGAGCTTTAAGGAATTTTCAAAGCGCTTTGCCATATATGTCGCGCTTTGCGGAGCGTGAGAGAGCAGCTCTCTTACGTGGGATTTAAATTTTT
>NZ_CALHHT010000387.1 GCF_938031315.1 uncultured Campylobacter sp. | reverse complement strand
ATTTTAAAATTTGCGATACTGCCGCGCTGAAACGGCGCAGAATTTTAAAATTTAGAGTTTTGCGTTCCGCGAGCTGTTTTAGCGGCATGAAATTTAAAATTTTATTGTAGCGGCAGGATCGCGCGAAAGCAAAGCAAACGACACAAGCGAGCAAAATTTTAAACTACGACTCTATAAAATTTCACAGCGACGCGCCGCAAACAGGCTATCGCAAAGTCCAGTTTAGCGCGCGCTTAGCTCGTGCACCAGATCCACCAGATATTTGGCGTTTTGCACGCTTACGTCGGGTAAAATTCCATGCCCTAGATTAAAGATATGCGCAGCACCCTTCATCGCCGCTAAAATCTCGCGCACGCCCGATTCTATCGCGCCGCGGTCGTATAGCCGCATCGGCTCCAGGTTGCCCTGAAGCGCAAATTTGCCCCCGAGCTGCTCGCGCGCAAGCTCAATCGGAGTGCTCCAATCCACGCCCCATACGTCAAAGCTCGCCTCGCCTCGCCGCGCCGCGATACGGCTCAGCCGCGACATCTGCGCGCCCGTGCCCTTGGCAAAGACGATGAGCGGGATATGCGGGAATTTCGCCTTTAAAAATTCCGTGATTTCCAAGATGTATCGCCAGCCAAACTCCTCGTACGCGCTCGCTTCCAGCGCTCCCGCCCAGCTGTCGAAGATCTGCACCGCATCGACGCCCGAGCCGATCTGGCGCGCCAGATAAAGCTTCGTCGCCTCCGTAACGAGGCGCAAAATTTCATGCAGAAGCTGCGGATTTTCGTAGAGCATCCTTTTGCAAACGGCGTAATTTTTGCTGCCGCCGCCCTCGATCATATAGGTAGCGATCGTCCACGGCGCGCCGCAAAAGCCGATGAGCGCTTTATCCGCAGCAAGGCACGAGCGAGTAAGCGAGATCGTATCATAAACGTATCCGAGCTCTGCGGCGGCCTTTTGCGGATCAAGGCGCGCCAGATCGCTCTGAGAGCGGATCGGATCGCTAAATTTCGGTCCTTCGCCCGCTTCGAAGCGCAGATCCATCCCCATCTGCATCGGCACGACCAAAATATCGCTAAAAAGTATCGCCGCATCGACGCCCAAAATCTCCACGGGTTGGATCGTTACCTCGCTAGCGGCTCGATAGTCGCGGCACAGGCTCAAAAAATCGCCCGCCCTCTCGCGCACCGCCATGTATTGCGGCAGGTAGCGCCCCGCCTGGCGCATCATCCAAATGGGCGTGTATGGGGTCTCTTTGCCGAAGCATGCGTCGATGAAAACCATTTTTATCCTTTAAATTTACTCAAAATATACAAAGCCAAACAAACCGCGAAGATAGCCCCTGCGAGCAAAAGCATATCCAAAGGGGTAGTAAAATCGGTGTGTAAAATTCGCTTGAAAAAATCCACTACCAGCACCATTATGATGACGCTGCCGAGTTTGTGCTTCAGCTCATCCAGCGAGGCGATCTTTAAAACTTGTAAATTTAGATCCACAAACTCGTCGATAAAGAGCTCGTAAATTCCGAATACGAAGATTAGCAGCACTATAGCGACCAGATACAGATCGATCGCCGTTATTATTTCGCTTAAAATGCCAATGTAAAGCGCTCGCTCGCTCTGCGGCCTTAGAAAAAATTCCACAATTTTATAAAGCGCCGAGCCGATTTCGTAGCTTGCCATCACAAATATCGTCGCACTAGCCGCAACACAAAAAATAACAGGCAGAAGCGTTAGAGATTTGCTACAAAGCAAAAATTTTTCAAATATAGCTTTCATTTCTTCCTTAAATTTTAATTCGAGATTAGCCGCTCCCCAAACGGACGTATAAATTTAAAACCGCTCCATGCCGAAGTGTTCGTTTAAATTTACGCTCGTTTGCAATCGCGTAAATTTATCTCTTTTAAGCGCACCCGTTTGAGTCTATTTAAATTTTGCGCCAGGTTAAAGGCGCAAAATTTCAGCTCGCGGCGTTAAATTTTAATTAGGCTGATTTGCAAATTTTATTCGCCAGGCCTCGGCGCCGAAATCACGCACGCGACCGCATCCGCGCGCAAAGGCTCGACAGCCTTACTAAATTATCCTACTTGTCTTGCTGCATATCGATCCAGCGAAGCGCGATGCGCACGGCGTTTGTCGCCGCTCCTACGCGGATCTGATCGGCGCTGCACCAAAGATGCAGAATTTTATCGTCGAAATTGTCCCTGCGGAGCCTACCGACGTAGGTCTCGTTCGTATCGCTAGAAAGCAGCGGCATCGGATATTCGTTTTTGCTCGGATCGTCTACAAGCACGATGCTAGGCGCGTTTCTTAAAATTTCGCGCACGCGGCTAATCTCGAAATCCTTTTTAAATTTTATCGTGATCGCCTCGCTGTGGCTGCGAAGTACCGGCACGCGCACGCAGGTAGCCGAAACGGCGAAGTTTTTATGCAAAATTTTCTGCGTTTCGTTCACCATCTTCATCTCTTCTTTGGTGTAGTCGTTGTCCAAAAATACATCGATGTGCGGGATGACATTCATCGCGATCTGATGCGGGAAAACCTTCGGCTCGCACTCATCAAGCTTAAAAGCGAAAAACTGCTGCAACTGCCCTACAAGCTCGCTCATACCCTCTTTACCTGCACCGCTCGTCGCCTGGTAGGTGCTTACATCTACGCGCTCGATATCAAACGCATCATCAAGCGGCTTAAGAATTTGAACCATCTGGATAGTTGAGCAGTTTGGATTAGCGATGACGCCTGTCTCTTCCCATAGCTTTATATCCTGAGGATTACACTCGGGCACTACGAGCGGGACATTTTCTTGCATACGAAAGTGGCTCGTGTTATCTATCACCACTGCGCCGCTTGCCGCAGCAAATGGCACGTAATGCGCCGAAATAGAGCCACCCGCGCTAAAAAATGCGATGTCAATCTCGTTTTCGTCGAAGGTGCTGTCCGTTAGCTCCCTCACGACGTATTCTTTGCCGCGGAATTCCACCTTCTCGCCCGCGCTCTTTGCGCTTGCAAGCGGCAGTATGTCCTTTACGGGGAAGTTCATCTCGTCTAAGACGCGCAAAATCTCCTCGCCTACGGCGCCGGTAGCGCCTACGATGGCGATATTGTAACTACTCATCCTCTCCTCCTTTTAAAATTTCATCGCTAGGGCCGTCGCTCTGCGAATCTTTGCTATCTAAATTTGAATTTAATAAATTTTCATCCTGCGCAAGCTCGTCCGCTTCGCCCTCGTCGCCCTCCTCGGCTTTCGGGCAGGTCGCGATGCTCACGACGTCGTCGCCCTCGACATTTACGACGATGACGCCGCTGGTGTTGCGGCCCGCTTTGCGGATGCTTTGCATATCTACGCGGATCATCTTGCCGCTCGTAGTAAGCGCCATAAGATCCATCTCCTCATCGACCATCACGACGCCGATGAGCTCGCCCGTGCGGTTGGTGAGCTTCATGCAGATGACGCCCTTGCCGCCGCGGTTTGTGAGGCGATACTCGCTCGCGGTGGTGCGCTTGCC
The DNA here is from genome assembly GCF_938031315.1 of uncultured Campylobacter sp. Classification (GTDB taxonomy): domain Bacteria; phylum Campylobacterota; class Campylobacteria; order Campylobacterales; family Campylobacteraceae; genus Campylobacter_B. The sequence goes on along the minus strand of NZ_CALHHT010000387.1, from coordinate 6,050 downwards.
GATACCCTTTTGGCTCACGCTTAAAATTTCTTGCATATCGCTTAAAATAAACGCGGCGCCGATGACCTCGTCGCCTTTTTCTTTAAATTTAATCCCCTTTACGCCGCGAGCGATGCGCCCCATCTGGCGAATTTTATTTAGATTAAATTTAAGACACATTCCCTTTTTCGTAGCGATGAAGAGCATATTTTCGTTGGCGCTTTGCGGCTCGCCATCTTGCGCGCTCTCGCCTTGCAAAATTTCATCCTCGCTTCCCTCCAAAATATCCTGTTCGGTCTGCTCTAAAACTTCCTCAGCCTCGCCGCCGTCCAGATCGTCGCCGCTTAGAGCGCCTCCTTTGTAGTTTTGCATCTCCTCGGCGCTATTTGGAGCGATGAGCGCAGTCACCAGCGTATCGTCCTCATCTAGGCTGATAGCGCGGATTCCGAGTGAGCGGATGTTTTTAAACTCGCTTAAATTCGTGCGTTTTACGATGCCGTTGCGAGTGAAAAATACGAGCGACTTGCTCGGATCAAAATCGGTCGTAGGGATGATCGCCATGATCTTTTCGTCCGCGCCGAGCTGGATTAAATTTACGACCGCCTTGCCCTTTGCGGTACGCGAGCCCTCCGGGATTTTATAGACTTTAAGCCAATAAAGCTGCCCGCGGTCGGTGATAAACATAAGCGTGTCGTGGGTGTTGGACGTAAAAAAGCTCTCGATGAAATCATCATCGTACGTTGTAACCGCCACGCGCCCCTTGCCGCCGCGCTTTTGCTTCTCGTAAGTCTTGCTAGGCACGCGCTTGATGTAGCCGCGGTGAGTGATCGTAACGACCATATTTTCATTCGCGATTAGATCTTCGATGTCGATATCCTCGTAGTCATCGACGATTTCGGTGATGCGCGGGCATTTAAATTTATCCTTGATCTCCAAAAGCTCATCTTTGATGATGCCTTCGATTAGCTCCTCGCTCTTTAGGATCGCATCAAGTCGCTTTATCTCGGCTAAAATTTCTTTTAGCTCCTCCTCGATCTTTTCGCGCTCAAGCCCCGTTAGGCGGCTTAGCCTCATATCCAAAATCGCGCCCGATTGCGCCTCGCTGAGGCCGAATCTGCTCATTAAATTTTCGCGCGCAATGTTGGTATCGGCGGAGTTTCTAATCACGTCGATCACTTCGTCGATGTTATCTAGCGCGATCTTTAAGCCCTCCAAGATGTGCGCTCTAGCGCGCGCTTTTTGAAGCTCAAAAATCGTGCGGCGGATGATGACGGTTTTTCTGTGGTTCAAAAACAGTTTCAAAAGCTCTATCAGTGTGAAAATCTTCGGCTCTTTGCCGTCGATTGCGAGCATTATCACGCCAAAGGTCGCCTCCATCGTGGTTTGCTTAAATAGATTATTCAGCACGATCTCGCTCATCGCGTCGCGCTTAAGCTCGATTACTACGCGAATTCCGTCGCGATCGCTCTCGTCGCGCACTTCGGAGATGCCCTCAATCTGCTTTTCTTTTACGAGATCTGCGATCTGCTCGATCAGGCGCGCTTTATTTGTCTGATACGGCAGCTCGTCGATTACGATGACATCTTTGTTAGATTTTTTTTCGATATGGGTTTTAGCGCGAATTTTAACGCGCCCTCTGCCCGTTTTATACGCCTCGATAATCCCCTTTTTGCCGTAGATGATGCCGCCGGTCGGAAAATCAGGGCCCTTGATCTCGCCCATTATCTCCTCTAGGCTTGCGTTTTTATTCTCAAGCAGTATCAAAAGACCGCCCACAAGCTCATCTAGGCTGTGCGGTGGGATATTCGTCGCCATTCCTACGGCGATTCCGCTTGAGCCGTTAAGCAGTAAATTCGGCACGCGCGCAGGCAGGACGTCGGGCTCGTTCAGGCTCTCGTCGTAGTTCGGCACGAAATCGACCGTCTCTTTATCCAGGTCTTTTAAAAGCTCCTCGGCTAGCGGCGTCATACGCGCTTCGGTATACCTCATCGCCGCCGCGCCGTCGCCGTCGATCGATCCGAAGTTACCCTGCCCGTCCACGGAAGGAATTCTCATCGAAAAGCTCTGCGCCATTCGCACGAGCGCGTCGTAAACGGCGGTATCGCCGTGCGGATGGTATTTACCGATGACGTCGCCTACGATACGAGCGGATTTTTTGTATGGCTGGCGAGAACCCACGCCAAGATCGTTCATCGCATATAAAATTCGCCTATGCACGGGCTTTAGGCCGTCTCTGGCGTCGGGTAGCGCGCGACCGATGATAACGCTCATCGAGTAATCAAGATAGCTCGTCTTGATCGATTCTTCGACGTCGATATCGATGATCTCCTGATTTTCAAACATATTTGATTGCATAAATATCCTTTTAAATTTTAAAGCGCGATTATAGCGAATTATTCTTTTGCATTAGCTAAAACCAAGCCGCACACGGGCATAAAGCCGCCATCGATCAAGCTCTCGCGCGCTTGCAGCATGCTAAGACCCGAGGTGATGATGTCATCTACCAGGATTACGGGGAATTTCGGCGGGGTTAAAATTTTAAAATTCCGCTTGTGTTTTAGGCGAAATTCCAAACTCTGCCCCGTGTATTTGACGCGATTTTGCGCGCGCAGGCAGTGAAATTTCGGCTCAATCAGTTCGCTTTTTAGCGCGCGAGCTAAGATCGCCGTGTGAGAATAGCCGCTGCGAGCGTCATCATCCAGCGGCACGGCGTTAAATTTAAAAACCCCGCCCGTTTTAAACGTTTCGTAATTTTGCGGATTTGCTGAAATTTCGCGCTGCAGATGAAGCGGGAATTTCGCTAGGCTTAAAGAGGCTATGCGCGCAAGCACCGCAGTGCCGTATTCGTGATGTTTAGAAAGTATAAGCTCTCGAATTTCGGAGTAGCCATAGTAGTAAAATACGCTAAAGCCCTCCACCTGCCGCATACTTAGGCGGCATTCGGCTAAATTTGCGGCGCAGGCGGCGCAGATCGTGCGCAGGCTAAACGCGCCGCAATTTACGCAGCGCATCTAAAGCGTAGAGATGATTTGATCGGCGGATTTTTTGACGATGTCGCCAAGCAAGCTTTGCACGAAAGGATTAAGCGATCTAGCCGTGCGAAGCGCGGTAAATTGGCTCTGATCCTGCGAAACGCGCTTGGTCGTAGTTTTGTTGCCCTGCACTATAGAAATCGCGACCTCGCCTCTTGCGCTCATATTTTCTTTCGAGTAGCCGTTGATCGCCGCCGAGATGCTTCTAATATTTACGGTTACGATATTCGGGCTTGCCGGATCGATCTTTACGCCACGAGCCTCAAGCTCCGCGCGCAAAGCCTTATCGAACCAGGCCGAGAGATTGTTTTTTAAAAGCACTTCATCGACGAGTTTGCCGTCGTTGTCGTTTATAACGGCGATTACCATCTGATTTTCACGCTGATCGTTGATCGCGTTGATATTTACCGACTTGCCGCTTACGGTCTGATCGGCCTTAGAAAGATACGGATTTAGGCTGATGACGCTGCTAGTTTGCGAGCAGGCGACAAAAAATAGCGCAAATACGCCGATTAAAAATTTTTTCATTTTGATCCTTTTTCTGAAATTCGGGCGCATTGTAGCACTAAATTTAAAATTTATAGATTTTTTTGTATCATTGCAAGATCAAAGGAGAAATTTTGCAAGCACTCGCTTTAAAATACAGACCCAAAAGCTTCGAGCAGCTCATCGGTCAAGACGCCGTCGCCAAAAGCCTCGCGCACGCGCTGGATTCGGGCAGGCTGAGCCACGCATATCTTTTCAGCGGACTTCGCGGCAGCGGCAAAACCTCGACGGCTAGGATTTTTGCCAAAGCGCTTTTATGCGATAAAGGCCCTACCGGCAAGCCGTGCGAGATCTGCGATAACTGCGTAATGGCAAACGAGGGGCGCCACATCGACATCATCGAGATGGACGCCGCCAGCCACCGCAAGATCGACGATATCCGCGAGCTCATCGAGCAGACGAAGTATCATCCCGCAAGCGCGCGCTTTAAAATTTTCATCATCGACGAGGTGCATATGCTCACCAAAGAGGCCTCCAATGCGCTTTTAAAGACGCTTGAGGAGCCGCCTAGCTACGTAAAATTTATCCTTGCGACTACCGATCCGCTCAAGCTTCCCGTCACGGTGCTATCGCGCACTCAGCACTTTCGCTTTAAGCCGATCGCCAAAAGCGCCGTCGTAGCGCATCTGGCGCAAATTTTAAAAACTGAAAACATCGCTTACGAAGAGGGCGCGCTTGAAATTTTAGCGCGCAGCGGCTCGGGCTCGCTACGAGACACGCTCACGCTCCTTGATCAGGCGATTATCTTTAGCCGCGAAGGCATCACCGAGCGCGCGATCGCCGATATGCTGGGCTTGCTCGATCCCGCTAAAATTGGCGAAATTTTAGACGTCGTGCTGCGCCAGGACCGCGCGGGCGCGATCGAGATCATCAAAGAGGTCGAAAACTACAACGCCGAGACGATAATCGACGAGATGATCGCAAATTTAAAGGATAAATTCCTACGCCGCGACGCGAAATTCAGCCTGCTGATGTATGAGCGGTTTTTCCGCATTTTAGCGGGCGCTAAGAGCATGCTCGCCATCAGCCCGGACAATACTTACGCAATTTCTATGATGATTTTTATGATGATGGAGGCGGTCAATCTGCGCGAGATCGACGAGCTGATCGAGGTCGGCAGATCGCTGGATCAAGGCGAGGGCTATGCTTCCGCTTCGGCGCCTAATTTAAACGCGCAAAGCTCCGCGCCGAATTTTAGGTCAAATTTCAACCAAAGCGCGAATTTTTCGCCAAATAGCGAGCCGGGCGGCACGACTTTTGCGCCGAGTGACGCAGATAGCGCGACAAGCGGCGTGCCTAGCTTTACGGCAAGCGCAAAACGTCCCGCAAACTCAGCACAAAGCTCCGGTACGGCAAAACAGAGCCCTGACGCAAGCGGCGAGATTAAACCGAGCGCAACGGCGCAGACTAAAAATTCTAGCCCGTCCGTCAAAACGGGCGCTCAAAATGAAATTTACGAGAATTTTTTAGCTAAAATTTACGACCGCGATTACGATCTGGGCGAAAAATTTAGCAAGTGCGTGGAATTTTTAAAATTTGAGCGCGGCACGCTGTATCTGCTCTCGCGCGCGCAGGGGCAGGACAGAGAGTACCTGCGCAAGGGCTCGCGAGCGATCAATAGCGTGCTAAAATCGCTTTTCGGCGAGAGCGCGAAAATCAAAATCGAGCAGGACGCGCCGCAAAAGCAAAATTCTGCGGAAAATAGCGCAGAAAATTTCGCCCCTAGTAACGTAGATAGCACAGCGAATGGCAAAGCAAAAGACGGGGCAGGCAGCACGGCAAAACCGCTTGAAAATTCCAGCGCTACGACAAGCGGCGCGAAAAATTCCGAGGTAGGCGCGAGTGGGACCGCAAACTCCGAGCAAAATGAAATTTCAAGCGGCGGCGAAAATTCCGAAGAAAATTCCGCGCCGAAAGCGGCAAAACCGCAAAAAAACGGCGCTAGCGGCGAGGGCGAAAAACAGCCGCCCAAGGACGATCTACTAAGATCCACCGATCCGCAAAACTACGCCGCAAAGCCCCGCGATACGAGCAAGAGCGTGCGCGCCGCCAAGGCAGGCCTCGCCGAGCTCGCAAACGGTGCGCAGGACGGCAAGGAAATTTTGATCTCCGAGATGAATAGGCTATTCGGCGAGCCCACCAAAATCACGGAATAGCGCTCGCTGCGGATTAAATTTACGCCGCATCGCGCGATTTTAAATTTTAAGCGTGCAAAAACGATATCGAAATTTACGCGGCGAGAGAGCCTGTGCGATTTTAAAATTTAAGCGCGCAAAGGCGGTGTCTAAATTTACATGGCAGACCAAAGTCGCGCGATAAATTTTAAAATTTTGCGGCGCGCGATCGAGCTCTAAACAGCAAGCTTTAAATTTGATCGTCAAGCGCGCTTTAAATTTAACCGCGCTGGCGATCTAAAATTCATACGCCGCGGCAGTCTAAATTTAGCGCGCTGCAAGTATCCGCGCAGTCTGTCCCATGCGAGCTCAAAATTTA
>NZ_CALHHT010000386.1 GCF_938031315.1 uncultured Campylobacter sp. | reverse complement strand
AATGTAGTTTGATTTTATTGTCATTATGTTTTAAATGTTATTTAGTTTTTATTCGCGCAATAGTAAATTTGTTTTTTCTAAGACTCTCAACGTATAACTCGATAGCTTCTTTAATATTGGCTATAGCTTCTAAGTATATTTGACCCTTTGTTTTTTGTAGATTGTAGCATTTCTTGCTACTTTTTTACAATAAGAATAGATTAGAAAAAACAGCGTTTTTTAGAAAATTTTTTATCTACTTAAATGCCCTTGTTATCGGAGTTTAGAGCCGTTTATTATGATTTTAGAATATTCTGTGTGGAATAAATTGTTTCTGTGTGGAATAAATTGTTTCTGTGTGGAATATTCTAAAGAGTTTTATAAATTTGCATAAAATTTCTTTCTAGTAGCTCGATTTTATTATGTTTTTGTAATAATTCTATTTTAAGAATAAAAGTAGTATTATTCTTAAAAATTTTGAAAGGATAACAAGTGAGCAGGAAGTTGCAGATAAAGGACATAAACGATACTAAGAATGCTACTACTCTTTTAAAAAATGAAAAAGAGATAATAGATTACCAGACGGGAGAGATAATATCTAGGGAAGATGTAAAGGTTACAAAGGAAAAAAATAGAGAAAAATTTATTAAAATTTTTATTGATAATCTCGATTATGTTATTGAAGCTTTAAAACCTATCGAAAAAGGGATTTTTTTTGTCCTTATGCACGAAATGAATTATCATAATGTTGTAACTATAAATTCAACCATTAGGAAGTCGACACAAATAGCTTTAAATTTATCTCAGCCGGCTGTTTCTAAGGGTATAAATGCATTAATCGAAAAAAAGGTATTGATAAAGATAGAGGCTGATAATGCAGAAGAATTTAATGTATCTTTTTATACCGGTAAAGAGTATTTGGTTAATCCACAACTTATAGGTAGCGGTTCTTTTAAAGAGTTATCAAGAATAAGGCGCGTGATCACTACAACTTTTGATTTTGATACTCTTGAAACTATTAAAAAGATAGAATCTTCGTATGCTTATAATGGCTTAGATGAAGTAGCCCAAAATTTAAATAGACACGAGGTTAAACAGATTACAAGTGAGGTTTCATCGGATGGGAAGAAGAAGGAAACTGAAATTTTAATTGGAGAAATTGGAGAAAAAGATCATATTAATGCTTCTGATGATGTTATAGAAGTAAAAGCTGCAGAAGAAGTTAAAAAATCCGATATTGAGCTGGAGGCTGAAATTTTAAGGCTCAAACTAGCTAGCAAAGAGGCTGATAACGAGAAGCTAAGGCTTCAGATCAAACTTGCTAGCATTAATGGCGGCAAGAAAGTTCAACCTTCTTTGTTTGATGATGAAGAGATTATGCCCGGTAAGAATGACGAGGATCTGTGAGAATTTTTTTAAGGAAGTGAATAAATGCGTAGATTTACAAATGTTAAGGGCTTCAAGATTTTCGAAGTTTCGGCTGCGGAAGTAAGGGCTATAGGCGGTTTTGGTATATGTGATAGTTGCAATAAGCATTCTGACATAGGCTATATAATGCCGGTTCTTGGCGGTTATTGGTACTGCAAAAAGTGTTATGACGATTGGGATGCACATAGTAAATTTTATGAAGAGGATGCAGAATATGAAGCAAGAATGAATGATAGGTGGGTTAAAATCTTTAAGTCGAAAGGAATAATGGAGGATTTATAATGTTTAGAATGAATAATGTGCCATTGCTTGAAAGGAAAATGATTGAAAACGGCTATGTGGTCTTTTATACTATAGCCGGTAATGAAATTGAGTGTTTTAAGGAATTTGATGATTTTTATAAAGCTCGTAATTTTATTATTAAGCTTGATAATTTTAAAAGATGTTTATTTGTATCTAACGGTAAAATATATGATACTCTAGACAGTAAAGAAAAAATCAATGATCTTTTTTGGATAAAAATACAGCTTGATGAACAAGAATCTTTTTTCAACGATATTATGAGATTATGGAAAATGAAATAAAAAATTATAAAATAACTTTATAAAAGGAGGGTGTGATGCAAATTGCAATGATTGGTTTTACTGTTTTGGCTTATGCGGCATGTTTTTTTTATACTTTAGAACTTATGAATAAGGATCAAAAACTTGATGTTTGTTGCTGCGGCGGAAACGCATTGGCTGGTATTTTTTAAAGGGGTAAATCAATGAGCTATAAAACAGAGTTACAAGAGCTCCAAAAGGAGCTTACGGAGATCAATATCAAAAAACGCAAGATAGAAAAAGAGTTTGCCGTAGCTGCAAGAAGTCTAATCGCCGACAGCTTTCCTTTCGGAGATATCCAAAAAACCATTTACGGGATAAAATTACCTCTTTCAACGAATGGAAAATTTAAATGCTCCAAAACGATGACCTACGATAATTTGTTTTTAGGCGACGTGACCTTTCGGCTTTATCACGAAAAGGATCAAACCGAAAAAGTTGAAAAAGTAAAACAGATTATAAAGGGATTATATGAAGGAGAATACGATGGAAAATTATAAAGTTAAGCGATTTCTTAAAGAACAAATGATACTTGCTATTATGCTAGTCATCGTATATTTTGTTATGTTTTATGCCTTTCCGGCAAGTTATTGCTATTTTGCATCATTGTTTAATAGAATTTATGACATTAGTTTTGAAACAAGTAGCTTTCATGGTTTGCAGGAAGCGCTACAACTTTTTTTCGGTTTTGCATATAAGACTTTAATATATTTTGCTCTTTTTGTGTTTTTTGCTATAGAAGAATTTTTTATTTTTCGTGCTTTTATTAGCAAAGATTATAATTTTGAGAAAAATGCTCAAAGACGAAAAAAATTTTCAAAATTTGTTTTACGACAAACGAAAATCCAAAGATAGTTATGAAAAAATATACATAACGATAATTTAGTTATATCTTTTTTCATAACTTATGGTATAATTCGATATTTAAAAGAATAAAAGGAAAGGATAAAAGATGCTAGGCACCAAAATAGTAATGGATGAGGCTAAAATTATACGCGAAGGCAGGTGTGATCTAGCTAGAGTGTATCAAATAATCGATAAATTTGCGCAGGAGTGCAACCTAGTAAAAAAGGATAAATTTACCTATCTTTGTAAGGAAGACGACGATCAAGACTTTCCGCATTTAGGTAAATTTACACACGCTATTTTGCTAAATCAGAAATTCTTTCGCGATAATGTGAAAGAGTGGAGATGGTTAGACGATGACGAAGGTCAGCTTAGGGATGCAGATCTTATAAGTCATATACGGAGATTTGAACGCAAAGGATACTTCAAATGAGTCGTATTCGAAGAGCCATAAATTTTGACCTAGATACCAAGGCCTTAAAAGAATTCTATCCGGGCAAGGATTATCGTGCAGCATACGGCGAGATCAAAGCTTTTATGGAAAATAACGGTTTTGAGCATAGACAATGGAGTGGCTATGCTTCCAAAATAGCAATAGAGAAAGATGAACTACTTGGATACATTGGCGAGATGACACATCGATTTCCTTGGCTAAGTCAATGCGTAAATAGATTTGACGTAACGAATATTGGTAGAACTTATAATATGATCGATACGATAAAAGCCACATACGCGCGACAGCAAGATACATTTGAAGCAGCCAAACCGCCTATGCAAGATACTCAAGGTGCTAGTGACGTTCTATCCCAGATACGCAGCGCTCTTGATGAAAGCGATCGGCAAGCAGATATATTTAAAAGCTTTGGTTTTAACGATGAAACCAAAGCTTCACAAACGAAAATTCAAAGACGGTTATGAAAAATATATATGGAAGAGATCAGCAGAAAAGAGTTTAAAAAATCGGTTCTAAGGAAGTTCCAAAAAAAGCAAAGCGTTGCCGTGTTTGCGCCGAAATATTTCGGTAAGAGCACGTTTTTGCATTCCTTACATGACGAGCTAGCAAAAGCCGGCGAAACTACGGTATTTTTAAAGCTTGAATGTATTTTTAGCCCGGAAGATCTCTTTGAGGCTATGCGGCGTGAAATACAAAGAATTTTTGATATTTCATTCAATAGCTTTCAAAACGATATTGCTGCTACAGAGCAGTTAAAAGATGTTTTTATCGCGTTTGGGCGCCTTGCGGAAGAAGCGAAGCGCACGATATACTTTTTTATCGATGAATTTGATGAAATAGAAAAAATACAAAGCTCTAAGCTCGAGCTAAATAGCGTATTTAACGATAGCTGGATGCCATTTTCAGATGTGATATTTTGCTTAAGCATAAAGAATTCGTTCGGAATCGACATATTTCGTAATCCTAAAAGCTCTTTATACGGCTTTGCCGAGGTTTTAAATTTACCGAAGCTATCAAATATTGAGACAGCATCGTATTTGGTAACCGAATTTAACGAAGCAGATCTTAATATCGATCACGCTTTGATAGGAGAAATTATTAGAAGAACTAATAATTTGCCCTTTTACGTCAAAAGTGTATGCAGGGAGCTTATCTTGAGCCGTCGAGGGCAAGAGGTAACGGAAGCGGATCTAAATGCCGCTATAAATGAAGTTTATCGCAGAGAAAAGATAGTTTTTATGTTACAGCTAAAATTTTTGCGAGGCAAGAAACACGGCTCGGCAATACTTCTAAAAGTAGTTAAGGGCGAAAATCCTTATGATTTGGTAAATGAAACCGGCGTGGTAAAATCGAATATAGCGGCTTGGCTTTCTATTTTAGAAAAGGAAAATTTGATATATAAAAATAAAGTTGGCAAAGCTAAATTTACGTTTTTTGATCCCTTTTTAAGGCGATATATCTTAGAAATTTATAATGTGGAGGAAAAATAATATGAGCGAAGAATTGCAAAATTTAGACAATGAGGTTCCTTTCGAGGAAGAGATCCGGGTTTTGGTAAAAGCGCTTGCTCAAAAGCTCAAAGATACTAGGATCGACGTCAATACGATGGCAAAGTATTTTAAAGATGAGAATATTCATCTAAAAAGTAGTAACGAAAAAATTATAGAGGACACGCAAAACCTTGACGATACTATAGGGGCTTTGGCCGAAGAGGTGGAAAAGATACAAAAAGACGTTTCGTCTCTTTTAAATTTTGGTGGTGGTAGTGCAGGCGGCAACGTAAGCGATTCGGCTTTAAAAGCCATTTTTGCCGATATGGCAGAAAGGGATAATAAGCTGGTCGAACGAGTGCAGCAAATAGTGAATGAGGCATTAGGTGGCGTAAAAGCTAAACCGAGAAAGAAATTTTTAGGTATTTTCTAAGGAGTATGTGATGAGCGAAAAAGAGAAATTTGACTATGAAAATTTCAAAAAGAAGGCACAGGAAAGAAAGGCGTCGAGAAATAGCAACCTTTCAAATCTCCGCGTAGATAATAGGGATATGCTCTCTACTAAGGCTATGGTAGCAATGCTGGGATATATTATGAGCTCAAAGAATAAATCCGGCGGCAATACCGATGAAAGTAGTTTAGGCGATATTTTAAAGCGTGCCGGAATTGATGAAAAAAGCGAATTATACAGCTCTACTGTGGGGATTATTAAGGAGATAGAAAAGCAAAGAGAGGTCGGCAAGGAACTGGATCTTAAAATTTTGCAAACAGATCCGGTAAAGGAAGCGATAAGGAAATTTGATCCGGCAAATTTTGAAAATAATATGAACGAGCTTAAAGAAGCTATTCAAAATCAAGGCAAAGAGCTCAATGTAGAGCATATTTTAGGTGCGGCAAAGAGATCCGATACAGATACCGCCAAAGACGTTTCTAAGAACACTATGAGGCTAAAGCAGCAATAAGGTTGTTTCGGTGATACAAAAGGCGCGTAGTTCTAGCAGCAGAAGTCTCTTGAGAGAGGCGGAAACGGTGATATTGTTGGTAAAGGACGAAAGCGCTAAGCGATGGTTTGAAAACGCTATCGGTAAAATGATCGAAAAAAGGCGCGACCCGGAATCTTTTATGACGGGTGCTAAGGATCTGCGAACAAATTTATTATCCTATCTTAGCCAAAAAGGCGACGTGAAGACCGCTAACATTTGGTGTAGAGGCATAATTTATTCGGAGATAAAGGAATTTCTTGCCTCTTTAGAGCATGAGCTCCAAAAGCATGATTTTGAAGGGGTGGTGGAACTTCATCTGCAAGATAGAGAAATCAACTCCCCCCATATTCAGTATGTGGGTACTAATGCGGAGGAAGCTCAAACTATCATAGCAAATTTCGTGCTAAGACACGGCTATGAGGAGAGTTTGGAAAGTGCTATACAAAGCAACTATATTCCAGCCTATCAAAGCGTTGAAGGTAGATATCTACGCATAGATAGCACTGATCGAGAGGTCGAAATTCAAGAGATTGCTGCACAGCGCGAACAGCATAAGCAAGAGATTATATCGAACATAAAGGAATTTATCGGCGCGCTAGACGATCTTAAGTCCGATTTTATCGATATTATGAGTTTAAAGGAAGAGGCCACGACGAGAGAGAGAGTTCGAGAAAATAGAACCAAAAGTACGGCCGATATGCTGAATGAATGGGAGCAAAAGGCCAAAAATAGGACTAGAAGGCGATAGGGATGAAAAATTTATACATTTTTGCCGGAGTAAATGGAGCTGGTAAGTCGACATTTTATATCAACCAGATAGATAATAATGATTTTTACGGCACTAGAATCAATTCTGACGAAATCGTTAAGGAATTTGGAGACTGGAAAAATAAAAAGGATCAAAATAGAGCCGGCAAAATAGCGCTCAAGCTTAGAGAGTCTTACCTGCGCAGGGGGATAGATTTTAACGTAGAAACTACGCTAAGCGGCCGCGGCATAGTTAGATTTATAAGCGCTGCAAAAGCGTCCGGTTATAGGATAACGCTCTTTTATGTGGGTCTTGAAAGCGTTGATCTGTCAAAGCAAAGAGTAGCCATTAGGGCACAAAAGAACGGCCATAGCATAGAGGAGGCAGTATTGGAGCGTAGATATTCGCAGAGCTTTGATAACCTCGCTAAAGTGATTCCGTTTTGCGAGGAGATATATTTTTATGACAATAGCAAAGAAATTTTAAACGAGGAAGATCAGAAATTTTCAAATTTACGTCTGATAGCCAAGAAAGAAAACGGCCAGATTATCACGCTTGGCAAAGTATCGTGGCTTGAAGATGTTTTAAAAAATATGAGTGAAGACTACTCCGCCGTTGAAGAGATCAAGGCGGAAATTTCAAAGAATTCAGAAGAAAAGGAGAAAAACAATGGTAACCGTAAATTTGCAAGATGCTAAATTTGAGGATCTAAATATCAGAGAATTTTCGCAGAAAGCCTATAGGGCTTTTTTGCCGTATTGGAACGGCAGCGAGGAAGAGTTTTACGCCTATATGCAAAAAAATGGCATAGACTACGATTTCAAGGTCTCTAATATTAGCGAGTTAGGTGAAAAAACGGATAAATTTTTGCAGGATCTATCTGCGGCCGTAAGGCGAGATATAGGCAAATTTGATTTTCGTTTGAGCACGGCTTTGACGCAGCGAAATTTAAAGCCTATCGAAACCGGCGATTATGTGAAAATTACCCTTTCAAGCGATGAAGAGCTTTCAAAAGATGCTTATAATAGCTTTTTAAGCTTTAATAGCCGTAGCTTTATAGATTTTAGGGAATTCGATCCTGATAAGAATGAACTAACTCTGATTTACAATCGTCGCGGGATCTTTGATGAAAACGAACGTATTGCAATACTCAAGGCGCGCAATAGCCTCACTTTAAGCGATAATTTTCAACAAGCCAAAGATAATAACTTCATCCTCAGCGGTCTTTGCCGCGAGCTCGCTAAGACCGGTATGGATTTTAGATATGAATATACCACTACGGAGGGAGTTACAAAGGAATATTCTATTTCGGCCGATAAAATTCTTGGCTTTGCCGAGAAAAAAGAAGAGAAAAAAGAGGAAGCGGTAAAGGAAAGGATAGTAAGAGAAGCCGCTAAGGCGGAGATTATTCGAGAAAATTCTCAAACTAGGCAAAGCCTAAGCGAGGATAGTAGCGAAAAAGAGATCCTCGCAGAAGGTAATACGGAGATTAGGCTACCCGTTAAGGGGGCGTCAGAAGTAAATTTAGACGAAGTAGTAGAAAAAAGTATATCTTTGTATGAACAAAAAGAGATTGAAAAGATCAAAATTAGGCTGGCAAAGTCAAGAGAAGAGGCGATGGTGGCCTATCAGGAGATGAAAGATAGGATCAATTCCGGATATACTATATACGAGAGTATAAATTATGTGAAGCAAAAATTTCGCGAAGAACATACCGCTAATATGGCGAGCGCTTTTTTGACAAAAGACATTTTAGAGGTAAATTTGTTAAAAAATACGATAGATTCCCAAAATTCCGAGATCCAAAAGCTCGGTATAGAGGTAGAAAATAAAAATTCCGAGATCACAAAGCGCGAGGAAACTATCACTAGCCTAAAAAGCACCGTGCAAACTAAGGTCAACGAGATCAACCTGCAAAAAGAGCAGCATCAGGAGGAGCTGGCGGCTCTGACAGCTAAGGCGGAGGCTAAATTTAAAGAGCTCGATGCAAGTTATGGTAAAAAAGTAAAGTCTTTGGAGGCGGAGATCACAGAGCTTAGAAGTAAATTAAACGCAGAAAAAATACAATCAGATGATAAAAATGATATTTCTGATACTCAAAAATATCAAAAAAATGGTATAATATCACAAAAGCGATCTGTATCCAATCAGCAAGATATAGAAGAGCTCAAACAAATGCTCGACGATGAAAAGACGAGCAATGAGAAAAAACGCGAAATTCTAGGAGAGCTTAGAATGAGCGATATTTTAAGCGACGAAAAACCGCGGGATGAGGATAAAAATGGCAAACGAGCTAAGAAATAGCGAAGATTTTATTAAAGAAATCTTAAAAAATAAAATTAAATTTGTAGTGGGGGGGGGGCACCCTATAATTTCTGGTTAAAAGCCGACGATAGCGTATATTATGAAAATATATCGATTATAGCGGACACAACCTCTTCCGAAGTCGTTTGTTTTCCAACTCAATCGCAAATATTAGAACTTCTTCAAAAATCCGATAAAACTTATTGTTTTCTTGCACCATACCATTGTTTTGCAGATATTCGTGATTTTATTTTAGAGATCGAACTTGAAAATTTCTGCGGTGTTTTGACTTCGCAAGAAAAGGCGCTCGGTATAAGCAAAGCACAAGCGCTAAGTAGTAAACTCGGCATAAGCGTCGTTGAGAGCCCATACAAACTTTCGGACGTAGGCGGCGCAGAGAAACTCAAGGAATACGTAAAAAGGCTTACGATTGCCGAAAATAACGGATTTCGTCCTAAGGGTATTTTCCTTGTAGGTATCCCGGGTACCGGTAAGACATTCTTTCCTACTTGTCTAGCGGGCGAGTTGAATAGACCCTTGGTGATCTTAAATTTAGAGGTTCTAAAAGAGAGCGGCGAGCCTATCGACGGTGCAAAATTTACCCCATTGGGGTTTGAAACACCGTGCTTGATAGCTCTACGGTAGTGCCGCTGGTGCAAATTTACCTCGTTGGAGTCTGAAACCCGAGCCT
>NZ_CALHHT010000385.1 GCF_938031315.1 uncultured Campylobacter sp. | reverse complement strand
AGAGCGTAAATAGCTTATTCAAATAAAATTTTAAAATTTAAAACGTGGCGCGGTTTGTTTCGTACAGCCGCAGGAATACGAACAATAGGCATCTTATAATAAAAGATCGCGGCTCAGCCGCAAGTCAAGCGCTTATGCCTGCGAGCTCTAAATTTATAGCGTTTTAACTCGCTACCGATTTAACTTATTGTGGATTTAACTGCGACGCGAAATTTAGCTTCTATGCGGCAAATTTAACTCTGCGCGATATTTACTCCGCGCGGCGGAAATTTTAACTGCAACCGCGGAGTAAATTTACCGCATTAGCCGCTGCAAGCCGCATTTTAATCCGCCGTATTAACTCTGCTAGACTGCGTTTTAAATTTGTCGTAAAATTTTCTGCATATTTGATGAGATCGCGCAGCGCCCCGCGCTTTAAATTTATGATAATTGCCACACATTCGCTATCTGTCCGTGCAGCTGTGCTTCTGCAAAACTCGTATCCGCTAAATCGTGCAAACCGCGTTTTTAAATTTCGCCGCGAAATCCGCAGCCCGCACTGGCAAGCATGCGCCCGCCGATCGCATTTAAATTTAGCACCGAAATTTCTTTATATTTTAGAGCATTGCAAAACTCAAAATGCCGTATTTCCCAAGCGTTCGCCGCTCTTAACGGAGTAGCTTCGCCCGCAAAGCCTCTGTAGTGCTTTATTGTGATATTAAGTTCGGCGGCTAAATTTCAAATCCTTTAAATTTGAAACCCGCTTAAATTTTAAAGCCTCTTCAAATTTAAAATTTAATTCGAATTTGATCTGAAATTTTATAAAATTCCACCGTTTTAAACGGGCTTTAAAGCGCGCGCAAGCTGTTTTGGAACCCCTAAAGAAAGGAAGCCGATGCCTACTTTTACTACCAAAGACTACAAAGCCGCCCTTCGCAGCCGCGGCGCACGAACCACGAGCACAGGCGGATTTAGCGTCAAAAACGACAACTCCTTCATCGTGATCTTCGTAATTGCGATGATGGTCTTTATATTTTTTTACGGCGTGTCGACCGGCCTTGATTTAGATGAAATTTTTTTAGGAAACGGACGCGGTCGCGGCGGAGGCGGGATTTTAGGACTTTTGATCGCAGGCGTAGCTTGGTATCAAGGGCGCGACGGCGGCGGACTGTTTAAATTTAGCGACCACGCGATCACCTTCGTCTCGGGCGCGCATAATAGAGAAATCCTGCTCTCTAATATCGACTACATTAAGCTTACGCCCGGCTTTTTACGCACCTGCACGAGCTACACGGCGCTTAAGCACTCTCGCTACATAAAAAACGAGCAACTCTTTAAATTTGGGATCGGATCGATGATCGTGCTATGGCTAGTCGGTATCGCCATGAGCGAGCAGCTAACTATGGCATATGAGATGCTGGCGGCGGGCATCGTGATCTTTTTCTTCGCCAAGGCGCTCTCATCTTGGAAACTAAACGGCGACTTTCACGACATCTTGCTGCGCGACACCGTGCTGATCCGCGGCAAGGATCTGAACGACCGCGTGCTGTGGTTTGCGATCACGCCCGGCCGCAACGACCGCCGTAGGCTGCGCGCCTATTTCAAAGAGCATCTTGACTTCGACATCGACGGCGGCTGATTTTGGTTTAAAATTTGAAGGCTTGGGCGCGGATAGAGTAGCGGAATTTTACGGCGTAAAATTTAAGACAGAATTTCACTTGGCGGAATTCCGCGATGCAAATTCTACCGAGCAAAATTCCAAGGCGCAAAATTCTATGATATAAATTTACAGGGCAAAATTTGGCGGCGTAAATTTCAAAGCCGCGAATGCACGGCGCGATATTTGCGGCTCTATACGGCAAACTTCACCTCGCTTAGCCGCCCCAAATTATCAAACAAAAAAGAGCGCATCGTTTTTAAAATTCGCTACGATCTTGCCCGCGA
>NZ_CALHHT010000384.1 GCF_938031315.1 uncultured Campylobacter sp. | reverse complement strand
ACTATTTTTTCACCTTGATCACGTATGGCACCGATTTGATCACGCCTTTGGAAAACAGCGTCTTGGTGTCCGCATACACGGCGTCAAGCTCGGCTTTTGAGACGTCCGCATCGCTTACCTGCGCGTCCTTGTTATAGTATTTCTCGATCACGTCGATCGCACCCTTTTGATCGCTCGGAGAGAGGGTTTTTAGATGCTTTAAAATCAGCGCCGATTTGATAAACGCGCTCTTGCCGTGCACCGGCGCAAAGATCAATTTTACGTTGCTGTTGCGAAGATGCTTCGTGATCCTTTTCATCTCCTCGGCGCAATACGGGCACTCCGGATCGCCCACGATGTAGGTCATATAGGGGTTGTTTTTATCAAATGACTCGATATAGGCAAATCTCGCGGGATCTATGCTCTTTAACAGCTCAAGCGCGGCGGCGTCCCTCGCGTCCTTTAAAATTTGAGTTCTCATCTTAAATAGCGCCGCATCCGCCGCGTCTGCAAGCTTAGGATCCTCAGTTACTGCCACTAGGCTTTTGCCGTCGTCGCTGGCTAAAAACGCTTCTTTTTTATCGCCCGAGCGGATGATTAGCAAATTTAGCCCGTTTAGCGAGTTCAGCTTATCGATCGAGATGAGCTGAGCGTTTTTATCATTTAGACTTTGCTTTAGGTTTTTTACGAACTCCGCTTCGTTCGCATTCGCGCCAAGCGCAAAAGCCGCACATGCAGCCAAAACGTAGATGATTTTTTTCATAGCTTCCCTCCCCTTAAAATTTCGCCAATTATATCAATTTAAAATAAAATTTGTTATAATCGCGCCCTATCAATTTAAGGAGAAATTTATGGCTTATTCAATGGGCGATCTAAAAAAAGGTCTAAAAATCGAGGTGGACGGAATTCCGTTTAAAATCATAGAATACCAACACGTAAAACCGGGCAAAGGGCCAGCTTTCGTGCGCGTTAAAATAAAATCTTTCATCGACGGCAAAGTGCTTGAAAAGACCTTCCACGCAGGCGATAAATGCGAAGCGCCGAATCTTGAGGAAAAAGAGATGCAGTATCTCTACGACGACGGCGAGGCGTGTCAGTTCATGGATACCGATAGCTACGAACAGATCGCGATCAGCGACGAGGACGTGGGCGAGGCGAAAAAATGGATGCTAGATGGCATGATGGTAAATATAATGTTTTACAACGGCAAAGCGATCGGCGTGGATGTGCCGCAGGTGGTGGAGCTTAAGATCGTAGAAACTGCGCCAAATTTCCGCGGCGATACGCAGGGCAGCAACAAAAAGCCCGCCACGCTTGAGACCGGCGCCGTGGTACAGATCCCATTTCACGTGCTCGAAGGTGAGGTCATCCGCGTTGACACCGTCCGCGGCGAGTATATCGAGCGCGCAAATAAATAATCCTCCCCCTGTTTTTGCGAAATTTTGATTTCGCAAAAATTCCTCTTTCTTTTAAAATTTAAACCGCGATCGTCGCGTAAATTTTGATTAAAATAACTTTTCAAATTGACTGAAATGCGGGATAATTTAGTCTAAGCTTTACGCAGCACTGATTTTGGCAAAATTCAGAATGGTTTTACGATTAAATTTAGGGATTTAAAATTTGAGTATAAAAACGCCCGAAAGCAAATCTTGCGATCCGCTTTCGGGCTTTGAGCTAGGCTGCAACTTTAATTAGATTTAAAATTTCACCTTCACTTGGGAAACGAGGCTTAGCAAAATCTTTATTAAAGAAAAGCTTTCTGCCGTCAACTTCTACTAGAAAGTCTCCGCTACCACCAGGGACCAACTCGACAACTGCATCCTTATAGACGCCTGTTATTTCATCTCTCACACGGAGAGCTTGCGGTCTATAAGATCAAGAATTACAATAAGTAATTACGACCTTCATCTTTATTCCTTTCTAAAAAAGTGCCACATTGTAGCCAAACTAGCTTAAATTTTAATATAAAGGCTCAATTTCGCGCGCCTCAGCATTTAAAATTTACGAGCGAAATTTTGCCGTTTGCAAAGCCCTAAATTTCGCTGCTGTGAGCCCAAGGCTAGTCCTTAAATTTTAAAATTTCATCGTAGCAGAGATAAAAATCGCAGCCGTGCGCATAGAATTTCTTATCGCCATGGAAGTGTCCGAAATACCACCGCTCAGGCCTTACGAGCTCAAAGATCCGCTCCAGATACTCAGACGTTTTATCGGGAGTGCTTTTGCCGCACCAAAGGTATTCTTTTAAAAATTTCATCGTAAACCACGGCGCCGTGTGGCTCAGCACCGCATCGATCCGCCCGCCCGTAGCGATGAAATCGCGCGCATTTCGTATCGCACAAGCAAACTCCTCCTCGCTTGGAATCTCGCGCGCCCACCAGCTAAGCCCCGGTATCCGATGCGCCTTATCAACGCTAAGCGCGCCGCCGAAACACAAAAAAATGTCGCCCTGCAATCTCGTAAATTTCGCCGCGCCGTAGCCAAAATATGTTTTCGCCACCCACGCTCACGGTGCCGCCAAATTTCCGCTCGCGTGGCAGCTCGTCCAACATATCGAAATTTTCATGGTTGCCGTCTATGAAAAGAAGCGTGGCGGGGAAATATCTTTCTATATTTTTGCGCGCCATAAACTCATCTATCCGCTCGCTCCAAAACAGCCCGAAATCCCCAAGCACGATGACGAAATCATCGGCACTAAGCCCGCCCGCAAAGGCTTTGTTCGTTATTTTGCCGATCTCGTTTATGCCGTGCGTATCGCCGCAAAGATATATCATCTGC
>NZ_CALHHT010000383.1 GCF_938031315.1 uncultured Campylobacter sp. | reverse complement strand
ATAAGAGATTTAAGCTCTCTTAGCGCATCCCTTTCGTATGGCAAGAAGCAAAATTCAAATTCCTCCAATAGGGCATTAGCGCAGGAATCACATAAAAAATATACCATCTCCTTAGGATTTTCGCAATCTTCATCTGTAGCGTGCACAAGATATTTATCTTGATATTCTAAAGAAGCCATTACGCATAGTTTGTACAGAAGCACGCCCTTACGAAATATCTTTTTTCCATCAATTTGCATTTGGGTTTCCTTTTATTGGGATGTGGGTTTCATCTAGTATTCTAAACTCGCATATTTTAATAAAATTTTCGGTCTTATATACAACTCTATCTGCACCATTCTGTCTATAGCAAAATTTTGTCCTATTTCTATAAATTCGCCATCTTTATTTCTTCTAATTTTTAAGGACTCGATGCATTCGGCGGTAAATTCCACAGCCGTCTTTCCGCCTGTTTTTATAGTAATTTCCACCCATCCCTCGACTATGCAATATGTAAATATTAGCCCGCCTATTTCGAACGTATATTTTCCAATATCGCTATCTATTTCATCCGGGTAAAAACCAAAAAAATCGCTCATCTCCATCACGTCGGGATACGTTTTTATATATGTCATTTTATGCCTTCCTTTTGGGATGATAGTTATAAATTTTATACTTTAATCATGCCGAGAAAATAAATTTCATACAATTACATACACCGAGCTTTGATTAAATTTAGCCTCTGAAAAATCTACGATCTTTTCATTGTCTCTTAAAGTATAAAGCTCGAAATCCGCGCTCAGCTCATCGATATTATAGAAATCCAAACATAAAGCAAATCTGCTGTTCTCAATATCCATATTTTCGATCTTTTCCTTTACCAATTTCAAAAATAAAAGGCACTCTTTAATAAAATCATCTTCCTTTAAATTTGGATTTTTGATCTCTACTTCATTGATCGACCACTCAAAATCGCTTAAGCCTTGATATATTGAAGAATTAATTAAAATGTTCTCTGTTGTAGCTATTCTTTCCCTTTTAAGATTCTTGATAAAAAATATTCCCGTGTCAAGATAGATCAAGCCTTCGCGCAATAGCTGCTTTAATTGCGATATTTTCAGATCTTTGATTGAGCCGCTAAGGGCAATAAATTTAATTAAATTCGGATCGGCATACAAAGTTCCTCTTTTTATCTCTCTTACTTCTTGCACTCTGGAAAATAGCTCTTCATTATTTTTAGGCAGAAGAAAAACCGCTTTGTTCAAATTAACCTCTTTTTTATCTATCGTCACTTTTGCCTTGCTGTTTTTCTCGCAAAATTTTAAAAAGTTGATTCCATATTTAATCTCGTCGTTTAGCCCTATACAGCCAAAACCCTTGCTATCATGCGGATAGACGGCTAAATTTAAACTCGGAAAAACTATAAAACACCATTCGTTTATAGAATAATCATAGCACATTAAAAATTTAGCCAGCTCTTTTATGTCGTTCCATTTCAGAATGTCCATTCTTACGCACATAGC
>NZ_CALHHT010000382.1 GCF_938031315.1 uncultured Campylobacter sp. | reverse complement strand
GGCACAAAATTTCGCTCATGCTAAGCTGCGCGTACTCCACGCTGACGCGCCCGTAGCCTGTAGCCGTCACGAAGCCCCCCGCGTAGCCTTTTTGCTCCAAATTTTGCTTGATCTGCCAAGCGACTCTAACTGCGCTAAAGCCGCTTGACAGCAAAAACAGCTCGCAAAATTTGCCGTGCTCGTCCATAACGGCGACCTTTGACGACGCCCCGCCGATGTCGATACCGATAAAATGCATAAAATTTAAATCCGTCGAAAAATATTTCTACGCCGTAGAACTTTAGCGCAATCTTAGCTTTTTAAGACTTTTATATCGCTGAAATTTAGCGCGGGCTCGGTGCGTATTTAAATTTAGCCTCGCACCGCGTTTGAATCGGTTTTAAATTTAAATTTAGCGCTCGCGGGCGATTAAAATTCCGCTTAAAATCACCACCGCGATGCCCGCTAGCACGATCGGGCCCGGCAGCCGGTCGCCTAGCATAATTCCAAGCGCCATGCTAAAGAGGATATCGCTGTAGCTGATCGCAGCGACGATGCCCGCTTTGCGCGAAGCGGCGTAGGCGCGCGTCATATAAATTTGAAAGTAGATACCGCTGACACCCAGAAGCGCCACGAGCACCCAGCCAAAAAGGCTTGGCGGGTTGAAATAAGCGAGCCTCGCCAAATCCGCCCCGCTGAAAAGCCCTAAAATTTTGACCTCGCTATCACCGAGCGCCCAACCCGCAGCCATCATCATCGCGCTTAGAAAGGTAGCGGACGAGACGAAAACGAGCACGATGAGGTTGGTGGCGTAGTGTTTGCGAAGCTCGCGCACGCTCGTGTATGCAAGCCCCGCGCACATGCCGCCGAAGATTCCCACCGCATCGGTTACGCTGATGCCGATGTGCGGGCGCACGACGAGTAAAATTCCGCCAAAGCCGAGCAGTATCGCAAACCAACCGCGCGAGCTTAGCTTTTCGCCTAAGAAAAACGCCGAAAATAGCGCGGTGAAAATGGGCGCCGTCTTTTGGAAGGTAAAAGCGGTGCCAAGATCGATGTGAGCGATATTGTAGAAGGTCGCTAAGATACCGCAGCTGCCGATAAAACCGCGAAATGCGAGCAGCCACGGCTTGCCGCCCGGGCCCAGATTTTTTACCCGCCTTAGCGAAAACAGCACGATCGCGATGCCTACGACGTTGCGGAAAAACACGATCTCAGCGCTACTCATCCGCTCTGCCATGACCTTGGCCAAAGCGCCGTTTAGCGCGAAATAAAAGCTCGCTACGAGCATATAATAAACGCCCAGATGTTTCAGCCAAAACGCGGAGTAGAATTTTTGTTTCATCGCGCGCTACTTTCGGTTCGCCACAAGTGTGCCCGCGACGATGATGAGTGCCATGCCCGAAAGCGCCATGAAACCGGGCAGGGCGTCGCCTAGCAGCAGCCCAAATAGCGTCGAAAAGATGATGTCAGCGTAGCTGATCGTAGCTACTATGCCCGCTTTGCGCGTCGCGGCGTAGGCCTTGGTGACGTAGGTTTGATAAAACAGCCCCAGCAGCCCCAGAAGCACGGCAAAGAGCCAGCCCTGCGCGTTTGGAATTTTAAATTTGCAAAGCATAAAGCTAAGCGCGGGCGCATCTATAAATTCCGCCGCGATCATAAGCGCTACGGGCATCAGCGTGCCGGCAAGAAGCGCAGAGAGGATGATCGTATCGGAGCTATAGTATTTACGCAGCCCGCGCACGGAGGTAAGCGCCATCGCGGCGAATAATCCGCTTAAAATTCCAAAAATATCGCTCGGCTGCAAGCCAAACTGCGGCTGAATTACCAAAACGATGCCCACAAAGCCCAAGCAGACCGAGAACCAGCCCATCGCGCCGAATTTTTCGCCGAGGGTAAAATACGCGATGATCGCCGTCCAAATGGGCGCCGTTTTTTGAAAGGTAAATGCCTCGCCGAGGCTGATGTTGGCGATGTTATAAAAAAACACCATCAGCCCCAAAATCCCGATAATGCCGCGAAACGCGAGCGTAAAAGGATGACCGCCTTTGTTTGCTAAGCGCGCCGTACGGGGACGAGCCTTGATTTTATAAAGCAGGATCAAAAGCCCCGGTAGATTGCGAAAGAGCACGACCTCAAGCGATGAAATTTGCGTGCCCAAAAGCTTGGCAAAAACGCCCGTAAGAGAGTTGTAAAAGCACGCCATCAGCATATAATACACGCTTAGATGGTGCAGCAAGAAGTTGTTGTATTTCATCGCGCCCCTTTAAATTTGCGGAATTATACACGCATAATGATTAAATTTTAATATTCCGCCGTTTTAATATTTCGCCGCGCTGCCTGTTTTTGCGCGCCTGGCGCGACCGCTCGGTTTTGTACTTCGGCGCTTGTATGCGCGGAATAGTCAAAATTTACGCAGCGAGGGTTTTTGCGCTTTCGCACGGTTGCGCCCGTTTCACGCTTTGGTTGCTAGTTTTCTCGCCCAGGCTTCGGTTTTAAAATTTTATAAATTTACGTACAGCCCCGCCTCGGCGATGGATCGCGCGCCCTGGCGTCTTTTTACGAGCAGTGTTTTGCTAGTGCCACGATAAAATTTCGCTAAATTTAGCGCCTAAATTTTATAAAATTTTACCGCTTAGCTCCGCGAGCGAGCGCGTAGAATTTGGCTTTAATCTATTTTTGGTTATAATCGCGCCAAAAACTACAAGGACGAACGTGAAAAGTTTGATCATCATCGGGCGCCCCAACGTCGGCAAGTCGAGCCTTTTTAACCGCCTAGCGGGCGCTCGCATCGCCATCACGAGCGACGTTGCGGGCACGACGCGCGATACCAATAGGGCTGAAGCCGAAATTTTCGATCGTCGCGTGCGCGTGATCGATTCGGGCGGCCTAGACGACACATCCGAGCTGTTTGCGCGCGTGCAGACTAAGACGCTAAGTGAGGCAAAGAGCGCGGATTTGATAATCTTTATGACGGACGGCAAGCTGCTTCCGAGCGATGATGAGCGGCGGATATTTTTCTCGCTGCAAAAGCTCGGTAAGCCCATTGCTCTAGCGGTCAATAAGATCGACGGCAAGCGCGACGAGGAGCGTAGCTGGGAGTTTAACGAATTCGGCGTTAAATTTTTCCCGATCTCCGTCTCGCACAACAGCGGCATCGATGAGCTGAAAGAGTGGATCTACGGCTTTTTGGATCCTGCGCCCGCGCAGCAGGACGAGGATGAAATTTTTGATGATTTTATAGAGGGCTTTAACGACGAGGGCGAGCCGAAAGAGGGGCGCGACGAGGAATTTTATGCTAGTAAAACCATCGGCGTGGGTATCATCGGGCGGGTAAACGTCGGTAAATCGAGCCTTCTAAACGCGCTTGTGGGCTCGCAGCGCTCGGTCGTGAGCGATTATGCGGGCACGACGATCGATCCGGTGAACGAAAGCACGGAATTTGGGGGGCGCACGCTCGAGTTTATCGACACGGCGGGCATTCGCCGCCGCGGTAAGATCGAGGGCATCGAGCGTTTCGCGCTAAATCGCACCGAAAAAATTTTACAAAACTCCGACATCGCGCTTTTAGTGCTTGACGCAAGCGAGCCGCTAAACGAGCTGGACGAGCGCATCGCGGGGCTTGCGGCTAAATTTGAACTCGGGCTCATCATAATTTTAAACAAATGGGATCTTTGCGAGCGCGATTACGACGAGTTTTGCCGCGATCTGCGCGATAGGTTTAAATTTCTTTCCTACGCGCCGATCATCAGCGTCAGCGCGACGGACAGGAAGCGAATCCATAAAATTTACCCGCTCATTTTGGAGGTTTATTCAAATTTCACGCGCAAGCTCGGCACCGCAAGGATCAATGAAGCGGTAGAAGCCGCGATAAAGGCGCATCCAATACCTCGAGAGCGGGGCAAATCGGTTAAAATTTACTACGCCGCGCAGATCGGCTTTGCGCCGCCGAAGATCGCTCTTGTAATGAACCGCCCGCAAGCGCTGCATTTCAGCTACAAGCGCTATTTGATGAATAGACTGCGCGCGAGCTTTGCTCT
>NZ_CALHHT010000381.1 GCF_938031315.1 uncultured Campylobacter sp. | reverse complement strand
AATAATATTTTGCTAGTTATTGGCCAAAATGAATTTGGGCAACTATAAAAAGGTGAAATTTATCAAATTTTACCTACGGCCAAGCCGAATAAATTTTAAATTTGAAATTCTATGGCTTAAACAAAACGGCGCGCTTACTGCGATAAAATTTTACGAAATTTCATAAAATTTCATCGTCGCATAAATTTAAATCCACGCAGCAAGCTCTAAAATTCCGTAAAATTCCGCGTGCTGCGCCGCGACGTAGCCAAGCCCTACTCTACAGCGCGGTTTAACGTGGGGCGTGGCGTGGCGCGAGCCCTATTCTGCAGCGCGGTGCGATGCGGCGTGACGTAGCGCAAGTGCGGCGTGAACCCCACTCTGCGGCACCGTTTGGCGCGGCATGAGCCCTACTCCGCGGCCGCGATTTGACGTGGTGCGGCACGAGTCTTACCCCGCGGCGCGATGCGGCTCAATCCTCGTCTGTCGCGGCGCCCTCGAATATATCTCGGTGCAAAATTTCTTCTAAAACGACCGTCGCGTAAGAGCCTTTCGGCAGGTAAAAACTGAAGCTAAAATGCGCATTTTGCGCATCGTAGGCGTGCTGCACGCGCTCCATAAAGCTCCACGCAAACCTGCGCGAGCCGTTCATCTGCGCCTCAAGCTCGCGCGAGGGCGCGAAAATTTCATCTTCAAATCTGCCGCCAAGCCCGCTAGCTCGCAGCTTCGCTCGCCCCACGATTAGTCCCGCGCTCGTGATTTCTCGCCTTGCAAACCTCTCACACTCCGCGCCAAGATCGTCGCAGCTAAAAAACGCGCCGTGCGGAAAATGTCCTAAAATCTCGCCTCTTAGCAGCTTGAAAAACTGCGGCTGAGCCGCGATCTCGCGCGCCTCCTCCTTGCTTAGCCCGTAAATTTTAGCAAACTCGCCCGAGCTAAATTCCGCCGCAAATTTTGAAATTTCGACCCGCTTGCTAAGCCAGCGATTGAAAAGCTCGCTCTGATAGGCGCTGATTAGAAAGTCGCGCATTTTGGGGTTTTTAAGCCGCCTCTGTCCGCGCAGCACCTCCTCGCCCTGCGCCGCGTTGTCGCCGAACTTGCCGAAGCGCTGATAGCCGAAGTAGTTCGCAAAGCCCTCGCGCCCTAGCGTATCTAGTGCGGCTGCGAGCTTAACGGCGTCGGGCGGCAGGACCTTTTTTAGGCGGATGAAAAAGTCATTGCCCCTAAGATGCCCGATTTTAAGCTTGTTTTTGTGCCTTTGCACGCTTAAAATTTTAAGGCTCTCGTGTGAAAATCCGCCCAGCGCGGGTTCAAATTTAGCAGGCATGCTAACGTGCTGCGTCGTAAGGCCTTGTTTGTCTTTAAGCCCCGCGTAGCCGAACTCGCGCATCTTAGCGCCCGTGCGTTCGCTTAAAATCCGTAGTGCCTCGTGCGTGCCGATGCCCTTTTTTTGCAGCAGCAAAATGCAGTGTTCGCCCTCACCGCTAGGCTCGTAAAGCGGCACTTCGCGCACGACGAAATCGCTGGAATTTTTACTAAAATGCGCATTTATCGGCGCGTGATTTAGGGTGTATAAATTTTTCATAGCCCGCCTTTGCGTTAATCTAAGGCACAATTTTATAAAATTGAGCCTAAAAAACTCATTATTAAGGCAAATTCTAGTATCATTCGCCATAAAAAAAGGATGAAAAATGCTAATCAGGCTCTTTCGCTTCGATCCTCGCTGCGACGTCGCAAGCTACTTCAAGCCCTATGTTTATGAAAGCGCGCCCTTTGCCGATCTTGCGGCACTGCTTGATGACATCTGCGCGCACGATCCCTATTTCAGCGCGCAGGGGGTGGAATTTGTAAAAATCAGCGGCACCACCGTAAGCGTAAAAGAGCCGCTAGATACGCTGATAGCGCACTTCGGAAGCGAGCTAATCATCTCGCCTCTTAGCGAAAAAGAGGCGATTAAAGATCTGCGCTGCGAGCCGAGGGCGTTTTTGGATAAATTTAAAGCCTTTGAGAGCATCGCGGACGCTGCTGATTTCGAGTTTTACAAAAGCCTCGCGCCCTATTTTTACTCGACGAAAATCCCCGCATGCTCGCAGGAGTTTTTGGGCAACAGCGCCTTTATCTTCGCGCACCGCCTGATGCAGACGCATCCGAGCGAGCGTATGAGGATTTTAGAGATCATCGAGCCGCAGATGGCGTATTTTACGAAGTGCGACGCCGTGGGGATGGAGTTTGACGACCGCGCGGCATACAGGGCGTTTTGCGACATTTTAAAATTTGAGCCCGCGCGCAGTAATAAAATTTTAAGCGCGCAGAGCATGGCGGAATTTGACGCAGCGGGCGCGAAGCACGATTTTAGCGGCTTTAACGTCGCCGTGTGGTACGATGAGGCTGCGGAGGAGCTGGCTAGCAGGCTGGGTGCGCAGATCGTGCACTTTGGCTGCGAAGGCACGCCGCTTGGAGCGCAGATATATGAGCGCGAGCGGGAGTGCGCGCTGCGGCTGGGGGGCGAAATTTTACTTGACGCGTTTGACAGCGGAAGCGATTTTTTGCTAGTAAATTCCAAGCTCGCGCTTGATTTTTTAGACGGCAGAAGCGATGAAATCCAAAGGCTTTTCGGCAGAGGGCTCGCGGGCTTTTATCTAATCGCGACGGATGAGCTCATCGCTCTAGCTCGCGGCGAGAGGCCCGACTTTTCGGCACGCAAGCTAAAGCCGACGCTGATTTAAGCGGACGGGGTTTTAAAATTTATCCTATTACGACGGTAAAATTTTAAATCGACTGTATATTGATGATCGGCATAAAGCAAATAGTTTTCTTAATCGCAGGCGGTTTAATCATCTACTATTTCTTTAATGCGGTATTTGCTTGTTCTGCCTTGTGGCTCGTATTCTTACTTTGCTATAAATTGACTATTAAAGCTTACCTTTAATTTCTCTTTTAAAGTAAAATTTTCTAGTCCAACTCCACCACCGCCATATATGTTTAAAATTTTTCTCAAAATATCTATAATTTCATCGCTGGTTGTATTCTCGGCATCTGTTTTTATATCGTGAAGCTCATAAATAATTCTATACGGATCGCCAATCGTTTCATCATTAAAAATCCGCCTCAAGTCCAGCTCTATATCGTTACTTTTATAATACAATAGCCATATCGTTTTAGTTAAGGCATAATCTCCTATATCTCTTAAATGATCATGCGATATACGAATTAGCCAAGTGTTATTTTCTCGGTCTATACACCAATCTAATCTTTCTAGGAACCATAGACTAATCTCGTCATCATCATATTTTTTGCGTATTTTATTTATCGTTTCTAATAAACTATATTTCTCGATATTCTCTTTTGAAATATACTCTGTAACAAACGCCATTCTCTACTCCTTAAGAATTTAAAATTTTGACTGCTTGCAGATTGCCGCTTTTGCTCTTGCGACAAATCGTTTAGCCATTTGCACAAATGGCTAAATATACGCTAAGCTCTATCTTGCCGCGCCGCGTAAAATTTTAAAATTTTGCTTCTTACAGGCGCTGTTTTCTTGCAGTCTCTTGCCGATAACTCGCCGCCTGCTTGAGTGAAATTTTAAAATTTAGTCGTTCGCCGCGCACGTACCGCGTATGAAAACTACGTAGTCCGCCGCTAAATTCCATTTGCGGCCGCTCAAAATCGCGCGGGCTTGCGCGAGATAAAATTTTAAAATTCAGCCGTCTGACACAAGCGGACGAAATTTATAAAATTTCGCCGCCGCAAATCAAAGCGCAAATAAACGCGCTAGCGCGCAGAAATCGCGCGAACTAACAAAAGTCGCGTTTGAATTTCATCGATAAATTTATGAATCCCGCCTATGCTTCGGCGGTTTCGTTTTCGTCGATTACGGCTTGCATCGTGTCTCTGGCGTGCTGCAGCCAATCTTTATCGCTCGTGTCGAGTAGGTCTAGGTAGATGATTTTGACGTATCCGCTGTGGACGGTGAAATCGTGAGAGTTTGCGATGTGCTGCGTGCCGATGAGCACCACTGGCTGGACGCGCAGACCGAGCTTGCTAACGATCGCTTTAGCACCGCTTTGGAATTGCAAAAGCTGCGTGCCGCGATGTCTGGTGCCCTCGGGAAACATCGTGATGACGCGCCCTTCGCTCACGCGCTGCTGTACTTCGTGCACGATCCGCACCAGATCGCGCGGATTTGAGCGATCGACCTGGATCATCTTCGGAAGCGTGATGATTTTGCCGATGATGGGGATGTCGGCGATCTCTTTTTTGGCGATCCAGCAAATATCGCCGGGATGGG
>NZ_CALHHT010000380.1 GCF_938031315.1 uncultured Campylobacter sp. | reverse complement strand
TCAGTGCCGCTAGCGCCTTTTTGCGCTTTAAATTCCGCCTCTTTTAAATCTGCTCCCGCAAGTTGCTTGGAAGTAAGCTTCGAAGCAGCGAAATTAAACGGCAGCGCTTTTTCGTAGAGCAGCTCCGCATCTTTTTGGCTAATGCCCAAATCCTTTGCCGAGATAATCTCTGTAAATCTCGCTCCATCCGTTATCTTTGAGAAAAATTTATTAACATCTGTTAGCGTTATTTCTTTTAAGGCCTTGAGGCTTAGATCGTGCTCGTCTTGCT
Organism: uncultured Campylobacter sp.; assembly: GCF_938031315.1. Lineage (GTDB taxonomy): Bacteria > Campylobacterota > Campylobacteria > Campylobacterales > Campylobacteraceae > Campylobacter_B. The sequence continues at coordinate 28,058 of NZ_CALHHT010000380.1, read as the reverse complement.
TACTAAGCTTTACATTGCCGTTTTGTACGAAATCAAGTAATGCCCCTATTTGCGCACTTTGCGTATCGTTTTTAAGTAGATCGGCTTGCACTTGATGTTTAAATTCCGCCTTAACGCTATCAAAATCGTCATTGTTAAATCCGTGTTCGCGTACCCCTTTGATCGCGCTAAAAAGACTACTTAATGTGGCGTTGGCGTCGAAATTAAAAATATTCGCGCTTATGCTGTATAGTCTGCGGTTTTTAAACAGATCGTCCGAGCCGAAATAGGCTTTAAGCGGAATTTTGGCATTCACATTCATCGCGTCGTATCCAAGCTCCATCAGCCTCGATACGTAGGCTTGCAGCCACTCATTTTTAAGCGCACCGTAGCTTCTTAGCGGCTCATATTTGCCTGCGTAAAGCACGCTAGCGACATTAGTGCCGAGCTCGGGCTCTACGGTGCTTGCTAGCCCGCCTTCAAATGGGCGTAGGCTAAGATCGCGCGGGATTTTTTCGCCGTGCGCAGAAAGAGAGCTAAAATTTTGTTTGATTAGGTTTTTAATCTGCTCAACGTTTACGTCGCCCACGACTATGATGCTAATGGCGCTAGGAAGGTAGTTACGCGCATAGAATTTTTTTAGTTGCTCGCCGGTGGCGCTTTTGATGATTTCATTTTGTCCGATCGGAAAGCGTCTGGAAAATATGGAATTAGGGTATAAATATGTGGCGCGCTTTTCATAAAACCGCCTCTCAAAGCCTTTTTTTGCTTCTTCTAGGATGACGCCCTTTTCCTTTTGCGTTTCGTTTTCGTCAAATTTAACGCCGCCCGCGTAATCTTGCAGCACCAAAAATACGTCCTTTAGCGTCTCGTCATTAACCTGGGCTTGGATATTGTAGGTGGTGTTTTCAAAGCCCGTTTGCGCGTTTAGATCGGCGCCGAATTTTACTCCCAGGCGCTGCAAGGTATGAACTAGCTCGTTTTTATCGAAGTGCTCGCTGCCGTTGAAAGCCATATGTTCGACGAAGTGCGCAAGCCCCTGCTCGTCATCATTTTCATCGACGCTACCCGCGGCTACGTTGAGGTAAAAAAGCGCGCTTTTTTTCGGCACGTCGTTTTTGAGGATATAAAATTTTACGCCGTTTGCAAGCTCGCCGCGCACGACGTTTTCGTCAAATTTAAGCGGAGTGGCGGGATCTAGAGCGGCGTTAGCTGAGCTTAGAAGGCAAAGAATCGCCGAGATAAAGAGTATAAATTTTTTCATAATTCTCCTTGATATCAAAACTCGGAATTCTACCCAAAGGTAGTTTAAACTATAATTTGCTTGCTAAATTTTATCGTTTAAATTTAGCGATAAATTTTAGAATTTAAATTTTGAAATTTAAAGAGGCGATGGCGGATGGAATTTTAAAATTTAGTAAATTTGGAAATTTTAAAAATTCCGCCGCCTTTTAAATTTAGTGGCGGAATTTCAGGATTTTTTTGAAATGAAACTAATGCGAGATTTATAGATTGTTCGCGTTTTTATCTAGATACTCTGCGACGCCTTTAGGGCTTGCTTTCATACCCGCATCGCCTTTTTGCCAGCCTGCAGGGCAGACCTCGCCGTGCTCGTTTGTAAATAGCATCGTATCGACCATTCTTAGCATCTCGTCGATGTTTCTGCCGAGCGGCAGGTCGTTGATGACGGCGTGGCGGACGGTGCCGTCTTTGTCAAGTAGGAAGCTGCCGCGAAGCGCTACGGCGTTGCCGAACAGCACGTCGAAGCTGCGTGCGATATCTTTTGTGATATCCGAAACTAGCGGGAACTGCACTTTGCCGATACCGCCTGCGTTTACCGGAGTATTTTTCCATGCAAGATGCGTAAATTCGCTATCGCAGCTAACGCCGATAACTTCGATACCTTTGGATTTGAAATCTTGATATCTGTGATCGAATGCGATGATCTCGCTCGGGCAGACGAAGGTAAAATCTTTTGGATAAAAGAATACGACTGCGCCTTTTTCGCCGATATTTTTATAGAGGTTGAAATCCTCAACTATTTCGTTGTTGCCTAAAACCGCAGTTGCCGTAAAATCAACGGCTTTATTGGTTACTACCATGTTATTTCTCCTTGTTAATAAAATTTATGATGGCGATTATACATTTTAAAACTTTATATTTGCTGAAATTTGATGAAAATTTCTATATAATAAAATTTATTTGTTCGATAATATTAAATTTTATCATTTTTTAAATTTAGTATGTTATCATCACACTTCATTTTTTGATAAAGGAGAAACAATGGCTGTAAAAATCACCGATATTTGCATTAGCTGCGGCTCATGCATTGACGAGTGCCCGGTAAATGCGATCGTTGACGATAGCGATAACCCAAGCGGCGAGGACAGTTACTACGTATATGCCGATAAATGCGTCGAGTGCGTCGGCTACAACGACGAGCCGGCTTGCGCTAGCGCCTGTCCGACCGACGGCTGTATCGTCTGGAGCGATATAGTAGCGGGTCAACCTAGCAGGGATAGTATAGGCGCGGATCTACGCAGCGGAGATACCCCGGTATTCGCTTAGCAGATAAAATTCCGCGATCAAATGCGCGGAATTTTAATTCATTCAATCCTTAAATAAATTTTAACCTATTTTTCGATACAATCCGCCTTTCACTTTAAGGAGATTATATGCAGCAAACGCTTTCTATTATTAAGCCTGATGCCGTTAAAAAGGGCGTTATCGGCAAAATTATCGATCGTTTTGAAAGCCACGGACTAAGAATTGCAGCGGCTAAAAAATTATGCCTAAGCGCCGAAGATGCGGGTAAATTTTATGAAATTCACAAAGACCGCCCTTTTTATAAGGATCTGATTGAGTTTATGACTAGCGGCCCGGTGCTCGTAATGGTGCTTGAAGGCGACGATGCCGTAGCTAAAAATCGCGCGCTAATGGGCGCTACCGATCCGAAAAAAGCCGATAAAGGCACGATCAGAGCGGACTTTGCGGACAGCATCGACGCTAACGCCGTTCACGGCAGCGACAGCCTAGAAAACGCAAAAACCGAGATCGCATTTTTCTTTGCAAAAAGAGAAATTTGCTAAGAGTGCCGCGTGAAGATCGCTTTTGCTAAAATTTCCGCATCGCCCGTGCCGTTTGAAATTTCGAGGGACGGGCTTAAGCTTAGCGGAAATTTAAAACGAAAAGACTCTAAGTTTATCGAGTGCAAGGGCGAAATTAAGGGCAAAATTCCATACATTTGCGACCGCTGCGGCAAAGAATTTGATCTTGACGTAAACGAGAGCGTAAATTTGCTTTTAAGCGAAGGCGTTTTTAACGACGAAAGGCACGAAAGCTTAGACGTTATGGAGTTTTTCGGCGCCGAAGTTGATCTGGATGAAATTTTAAGAAGCGAAACGGAAGCTTTCAAAAGCGACTATTTTTATTGCGAAGAATGCAAGAACTAAATTTATAAAGGAGAAAAAATGGCAGTTCCAAAGCGAAGAGTTAGTAAAACTCGTGCGGCGAAAAGACGCACTCACTACAAAGTGACCCTTCCGATCCCCGTCAAAGATAAAGACGGAAGCTGGAAAATTCCGCATAGAATAAACAAAACTACGGGCGAATATTAATCCGATGATTTCCGTTGCTATAGACGCGATGGGCGGTGATTTCGGCTGCGAGCCGATAATAAACGGAGTCGTAGATGCGCTGCGAGAGCGTAAATTTAATGCGTTTTTGGTAGGCGACGAAGCGCAAATCAAGCCTTTTATTCCACAAGATCAAGGCTTTGAGAAATATATCACTTACGTAGCTGCAAGCGAAGTTTTCGAGATGAAAGAGGGCGCGACGGACGCGCTTAAGCGCAAAGAAAGCAGCATCTTTAAGGCGGTCGATCTGGTAAAAAGCGGCACTTGCAAAGCCGTGGTATCGGCAGGACATAGCGGCGCTACGATGAGTCTTGCTACGCTTCGCATAGGCAGACTAAAAGGCATCCTGCGCCCCGCAATCGCCACGCTGATGCCAAATTCCATAGGCGGACGCACGCTCGTGCTGGATGTGGGCGCTTATGTGGATTGCAAGCCAGAGAATTTGTTTCAATTCGCGATTATGGGCGAAGCATATGCCAAGGAGATTATGGGTTTAAACGCGCCACGCATCGGCTTATTATCCAACGGCGAGGAGGATAGTAAAGGCAACGAGGTAACAAAAGAAACCTTTCATATGCTTAAGAAGATGCAAAATTTTATCGGTAATGTAGAAGGCAATCAAATTTTTGACGGCTCGGTAGACGTGGTCGTGTGCGACGGATTTATAGGCAACATTATGCTAAAATCCAGCGAAGGTGTCGCAAGCGCTATCGGCAAACTTATTAAAAACGAAACTAAAAAATCCCCGATCGCCATCGCTGGCTCCATCTTGATGAAGCGCGTTTTTAAAATTATCAAGAAAAGCACAGATTACGATGAATACGGCGGTGCGCCGCTTTTAGGCGTCAAAGAATGCGTCATCATAAGCCACGGCAAAAGTACCCCGAAAGCCGTTAAAAACGCGATCTTTCAAGCGCTTAAATTTGCAGATTCTAAAATCAACTCCGCGATAGAAAGCGAAATTTCTTCAAACGAGCAAAAATGAAAAAAGCCTCGATGATCTCGATCGCAGCATATGCGCCGAGCCAAATTCTAACCAATTTCGATCTTGAAAAAATGGTTGAAACGACTGATGAATGGATCGTCAAGCGCACAGGCATTCACGAGCGCCGCATCGCGAAGGGCGAGAGTACTAGTGATCTAGGCACGAAAGCGGCGTTAAAGGCGATTGAGCGTAGCGGCTTACAAAAAAACGAGATCGATGCGATAATCTGCGCCACGATCTCGCCTGATTATTTCTGTATGCCCTCGACCGCGTGCGTCATCGCGGATAAACTGGGCTTAAATTTCGGCATCACGGCATTTGATATAAATGCCGCCTGTACGGGCTTCATCTATCTTTTGGAGCTCGCAAAATCCCTCATCGAAAGCGGTGCCAAAAAACACGTGCTGATAATCGGCACGGAAAAACTAAGCTCGATAGTCGATTGGAGCGACCGCGTTACGTGCATACTTTTCGGCGACGGCGCGGGCGCTGCAATTATCGCGGCACGCGACGATAACGGAATCATCGACATTCATACCGCTAGCGACGGCAGCAAGGGCGATCTTCTCATTACCGCAGCCCCAGGCAGCGTCAATCCACTCAGCCAAAAAATCATCGACGAAAAACTAGGCTTCATGCAGATGGCGGGGCGCGAGGTCTTTAAAATCGCGGTACCGACGCTCAGCAACGACGTCGTGGAGATTTTGGCGAAAAATAAAATTTCGCCCGAGCAGGTCGATCTTTTTATCCCGCATCAGGCAAATTTACGCATTATCGAGGCAGTCAAGGCTAGACTGGAATTTAGCGACGAACAGTGCGTGCTTACGATCGGCAAATACGGCAACACGAGCTCGGCGTCTATCCCGATGGCGATAAATGACGCTTATGAGAGCGGCAGGCTCAAAAACGGCTCGCTTATGCTTTTGGATGCGTTCGGCGGCGGCTTTACGTGGGGTAGCGCGCTTTTGAAATTCGGCGGCAAGAGCATAAACTAGCATTTTTTAAATTTCATTAATCTTTGAATTTCGCCATATTTAAGAGTTAAAATTCCAAGCTTATTTACAAAACTAATTTCAAATTTATATTTATTCCGAGTTAGGTTTCAAAATTTTAAAATGAAGCGTTTGCAATAAAAAGCATATTATAATATTGCGTAGTTTGAGTATTGGTTTTCTGTGCGAGATTATAAAACGACGTTAGTCTGAGGCTGCTGCCTTTTTGGCGACGGGCTTTTAGATTATAAAAGAAATCAAATATGATAGCCTAAATGGGTGTTAATTTCAGCTGATTCTACACATTAATAGCTTGTTGTGATTAGCTGCAAAGCTCGACAAGTATTTTTACGGTGGCGTATGTGGATCTTTTGAGTGACCTACACATAGGCTGTAGAATAAAATTCAAATACCAAAACGCTCACAACAGCAAGCATCAAATTGCCTTAGATTTGAAATTTAGCATAAACGCTAGTAAATTTAATCAAATACCACAAACGGGGCGATAAAGGATGCCATGCCATGAGTGCAGAGGCGTCGTATCTAATATTGGTTTCGTTTGCCCTCTACAGCTATCCCTCGTTATACAATATACTCTAAAAAAGAGATAGGAAATTAGTTATCTCTATATAGATAGCGGCGAGCCGGAAGGTGCGGTCGCGTAAGCTGCAGACTGAAACGGTCAATGCATTTAGTTTTAGTGCGAAAGCTACAGCAGTTTATAGGTTTTGATGGTAGGCCTAGCTTAATGCTATTGTAAACATTGAAAAATTTCGCACGAAATATCATCTTGCAGTGATGGACGACAAGTATTAAAGCATATTATTAAGGCAATTTTTTATAAATTTTAAGTTCAAATTCCGTTCGGATAAAATTTCGATTATTTTTTAGAAAGCGATCCGAAATTATCTAAAATTCCTCCGCTAGCTTGGACTATCTAGAGTTTTGCTCGTGCGCTCGGTTTAAAATTTTAAATAACGTAAAATCCCAAATTCTCGTGCTTAAGGATAATTTTTCTGATCTCTTTTAGTAAGCTGAGCGAGGCTTCGATTTCTACGCGGCGGGTGCTTACGCTCTCTACGTTCGCGCCCACGCTCACCCCTTTTTCCAGGGCATATCGGTAGATGAACTCAAACATCTCCACGCACAGTGCCACCGAGCTTTGCAAGATATCGACGCTGTTTATCAGCCGCTGCTGCAAAAACTCCGGTATCGAGATGCCTAGCCACTTCATAAACTCAAGCGTCTTGAGGCTGCCGCACGGCGTGAAAGTAAAGATTATAGGCACTTTCTCGCATTCCAAGGCGGCGTAATCGTCGATGAAAATTTTAGCGTTTTGCACGTTGTAAACCGCCTGAGTGATAAAAAACTCGCACCCGCTCGCCGTTTTTTCCGCGACTTTGAGGTGTTCGTCGCGGTTCTTTTCGTGGCGCTCGGGTATGCAGATACCGCCTACGCAAAGGTGCGGCGCCGCTTCGTTTTTTATCTCATAGGCACGGCTTAAATGTAGCTTGCACTCCTCGTCTTTTGAGCTTGCGCCCACGAAAACGCCGAGCTCGCTCGTATCGCGCCTTAAAATTTCGCGAAATTCCTCCTCGTCGTATTTGCCCACGGCGCGGTAGATGATCGCCTCTTTATCGGTGCGCAGATACTGCTCGTAATAAATCGCAGGATCGATCGTGTGGGAGAATTCAAACGTGCGTTTTTCCTGCGTGCGGGCGCTTTCGTCTTGTAGATCGTAGATGATGATGCCGTCGCATTCGCAGCCGTTGATGCGCTGCGAGCGTAGCTCGCTAAGGCGCGCGAGATCCTCCGGGGTGGAGCTGATTTTGGGCGGAACTATGCCGTAGAGCAAAATTCCGCTCTTTTTATTTTTGATTTTTTCTTTTAACACCTGTATTTCTCCTGATTTGGCACGCATTGTAGCAAATTTAAATTTAAAAATTTAAATGATATAATGCCGCACAAATTGCAAATTTAAGGAAGGCAATGAAAACGCTTCAAGAAAATTTAAAGCTTTTTTATCTGGGGCTTGAAAACAGCGAGCCGTTTTTGTATAAAAACAAGGATCTGACGACCCACGCGCTTATCATAGGAATGACCGGCAGCGGTAAAACAGGCCTTGGCATCACGCTGCTAGAGGAAGCCGCGATCGATAATATCCCATCCATCATCATCGATCCGAAGGGCGATCTGACAAATTTAGCTCTTACTTTCCCGCAGATGAGGGCCGAGGATTTTGAGCCCTATATCGACGAGGCCGAGGCGCAAAACAAAGGTCTTAGCGTGCGCGAGTACGCCGAGCAGACCGCAAATACTTGGCGCGAAGGGATCGAGGGCTCGTATCAAGACCTGGCGCGGGTGGAGCTTTTGAAAAACAGCGCCGATTTTAGAATTTATACGCCCAAATCAAGCGCAGGTCTTGGAATCAGCCTGCTAAGCGACTTTGAAGCGCCGAAGGGCTTAAACGAAGAGGATTTGAATAACTACGTCGGCGGTATCGCTACTAGCGTGTTAAGCCTCGCGGGGATTAGCAGCGATAATCTCAGCTCGCCGGAATTTTTACTGATCAGCCAAATTCTGTCTTATCATTTCGGCAGGGGCGAGGGGGTGAGCGTGGTGGATCTCATCGCGCAGATCGGCAACCCGCCTTTCGATAAGATCGGCGTTTTTGACGTTAATACCTTTTTTCCGAGCGATAAGCGAATGGCGCTTGCGATGAAGATTAACGCGCTCATCGCAAGTCCGAGCTTTAAGCTTTGGTGCGAGGGCGAGCGGCTGAATATCGCCAAGATGCTCTTTGATGAAAACGGCAGGGCGAGGGCGAATATATTTTCCATCGCGCATCTAAACGACGATGAGAGGATGTTTTTCGTCACGCTGCTTTTGGGCGAGATGATCAAATGGATGCGCACCACCAGCGGCACGAGTTCCTTGCGCGCCGTGCTTTATATGGATGAAATTTACGGCTTCTTCCCGCCAAACGGCAATCCGCCGAGCAAAACTCCGATGCTTACGCTGCTAAAGCAGGCTCGCGCATTCGGTCTTGGCTGCGTATTGTCGACGCAAAACCCGGTCGATCTCGATTACAAGGGGCTTAGCAATATCGGTACGTGGTTTATCGGGCGCTTGCAGACCGCGCAGGATAAGGAGCGCGTCATCAGCGGCCTAAGCGGCATCGGCTCAAATCCGATCGACAAAAGCGTGCTTATGGAGAAAATTTCAAATCTCAAAAAGCGAAATTTTTTGGTAAAAAACATCAACGAGGACGTGCTGCGAGTGATCGAGACGCGCTTTGCGCTAAGCTATTTAAAGGGTCCTTTAAGCAACGAGCAAATTTCAAATTTAATGAAAGACAAAAAGGCTGAAATTTCGTCCGTGTCGGGCGCCACTCAAGGCGTTAAATCCGCCGGCGCCGCTAAACCCGTAGTTTCAGCTGAAATTTCACAGCTTTACAGCTACGGCGCGGGTCTTGAGCTAAGCCCGTATCTGTATGCAAGCGCAAAGATGCGATTTTGCGACAAGGGGGTAGATTTTACGCAGCAGCGCTCCTTTTTGCTTTCGCTTTCGGACGGGGGCGAAATAGATTGGAATGAAGCTAGCACGCGAGAGGTCGCAAATTTAAGCGGACATGAGCAAGCGGGCTCGCTCTACGGCGCGCTTCCTAGCTTCATCGCGGGCGCAAAAAATTTAAACGCTCAGCTTAAAAGCTTTAAGGAGTGGCTATATCGCAATGAAAAACTCGAGCTTTTTAGCGCGCTTGATCTGCTCTCAAAACCGGGCGAGAGCAAGGAGGAGTTTTTCGTGCGCCTAAGCGATAAGGCAAACGAAATTTTAGAGGCCAAAACCGATGAAATCGCGGCTAAATTTGAAAAGGAAAAAGCGCGCCTTGAGGATAAAATTTCTCGCGCTAGCGAAAAATATGAGAAGGAAAAGGGCGACGTGCTAAGTCGCGGGGTGGATGCGGCGCTAAACATAGGCGGAGCGATCTTAGGCGCGTTTTTAGGCCGCTCGCGCAGCGCTAGCAATATCTCTAAAGCGATCAGCGGAGCTAAAAGCGCGCATAAAATTTTAAACGAACGAAGCGAAGCCAAAAACGCACAAAACAGCCTAAGCGCGCTGCAAGAGGAGCTGGAAGTGCTTACGCAGAAATTTGAGGCCGAAGTGGACGCGCTAAAACAGAGCCTGGATCTAAAAAATATCAAGCTTGAAACGAAGGAAATCTCGCCTAAGAAAACGGACATTTACGATGAGAAAATTTCACTGCTTTGGAAGAGTTAAAGGGATTTTATGAAAAAATCGGGAATTTTGGAATTTTTACTTAGCATCGTCGGAGCGCCAAATTTTTGGTGCTACGTCGCGGCGTATCTGATCGCTGCGATCCCCTTTGGGCTTTTGATCGGCAGATACCTAGGCGGCGTGGATATCAAAAGCGAGGGCAGCGGCTCCATAGGCGCTACCAACGTCCTTCGCGTCTTAAAAACTCGAGATCCGCAAAAAGCAAAAAAGCTCGCAATCCTAACGGTCGCTTGCGACGCGCTAAAGGGCGTCCTGCCGATACTGATCGCGCGGGCCTTGGGCTTTGATCCAAACGTGCTGTGGGGCATGGCGGTCTTTGCGGTGGTAGGGCATTGCTTTAGTCCATATTTGAAATTTAACGGCGGCAAGGGCATTGCGACCGGCGCGGGCGTGCTTGCTTGCTTTATCCCTATCGAGCTCATCATCGCGCTTGCCGTTTGGTTTATAGTCGGTAAGACGGTTAAAATTTCATCCGTAGCCTCGCTTGCAGCGGCACTCGCGCTAGTTATCGCCAGCTACGTGATCCATCCGCAGATGCCAGGCATCAATACCCACGCGCCGATCTTTCTGATAGTTTTCATCGTATTTTACAAACACGCACCGAATATCGCAAGATTGCTTAAGGGCGAGGAAAAGCGCGTAGTATGATTAAAATTTTAATCGAAAAGCTGGAATTCGGCGCGATAATCGGGACGCTGGATTTTGAGCGCAAGCGCGAGCAGCGCGTGTGGGTGTGGGCAAAGCTTGGAGCGGAGGAATTTATCGACTACGCGCGGGTTTGCGAATATATCAAAGCGGAGCTTCGCGAGAAAAAATTTCGCCTCGTAGAGGACGCGCTAAAATACTTCGCGCAGGAGTTTCACTCAAAATTTCGATCGATGGATTATTTTTATATGAAAATTTTAAAGCCCGAAATTTTACAAGACGCGAGCGTCGGCGCGGAAATAGAGATAAAATTTTAAAATTTCTTTAAAAAATCTTGAAATTTTGCTTAAAATATGTTAAAATCGCCGCAAAATTTTAAGGCAAGGAAATTAAATGAGAATTTTAATAGTCGAGGACGAGGTGACTTTAAACAAGACGATAGCGGAGGGCTTGATGGAGTTCGGCTATCAGACGGATACTTCCGAGAGTTTTAAGGACGCAGAGTATTATATCGGCATTAGAAATTATGATTTGGTGCTAACCGATTGGATGCTAGCTGACGGCAACGGCATCGATCTCATCGCATTGGTTAAGCAAAAATCCGCGCGCACCTCCGTCGTCGTGCTATCTGCAAAAGACGATAAAGAAAGCGAGATCAAAGCACTTCGCGCGGGCGCGGATGATTTTATCAAAAAGCCTTTCGATTTTGATGTTTTAGTAGCGCGCCTTGAGGCAAGACTTCGCTTCGGCGGCTCAAATATCATCAAAATCGACGATCTCATCATCGATCCGGATGAGGAAAAGATCACATATCTAGGTCAAGAGATCGAGCTTAAGGGCAAGCCGTTTGAGGTGCTAACTCACTTGGCGCGCCACAGCGATCAGATCGTAAGCAAAGAGCAGCTATTAGACGCTATCTGGGAGGAGCCTGAGCTCGTTACTCCGAACGTGATCGAAGTCGCGATCAATCAAATTCGCCAGAAAATGGATAAGCCTCTAAATATCTCTACGATCGAGACCGTTCGCAGACGCGGATATAGATTTTGCTTTCCACAAAAAGCCTAAGAGTCCGCTTTGTAATACAATTAGCATCCGCTTCGTTGATGCTAATTGTCATTTTTTCGGTAATGCTCTATAATTATATGAGAATTACCATCTTCGAAACTCCAGTTCAAAATTTAATCCAAAGAGCACAAAAAATCGTAGATGCCTCCGTGATGCCTGAGAAAATTTCATCTTTTTTACAAGACGCATCCGGTGAATACGAAAGCAAAATCATCGAAAACGAAAGTATCAATAAACCTAAATTTATCGAAAGCTCCGAGGGCGGCAGGAGCTATTTGCAGCTGCACTACCCCTACGGCAAGGATAAAATTTTAAGCATAAAAACCGATGTGAGCCTCTACACCGATATCGTAAATCAGATACTCGCAGATATTATTTTAGTAAATTTAGTGATGATATTTTTGGTGGTGTTTTACGCGATGCTTCTTTCTCGCACGCTGCTAATGCCGATTAAGCTAATCAGCCAAAGGCTTGCCTCGGTGGATGAAAAATTTTTAAAACCTATCGACGGAGCCGAAATTCCAAGCGAATTTAGCCCGCTTTCAAACAGCATAAACCGCCTGCTTGAGCGCATCGAAACCTTTATTTTATATCAAAAAGAGCTTTTTATCGGCATCGCGCACGAGCTTAAGACTCCGCTGGCGGTGATGAAAACCAAAAACGAAGTTACGCTCATCAAGCCGCGCGAGAGCGAGAAATATATCGAGGCGCTTAAAAATAACAACGATTCGATCGATAATATGAATAAGATGATCAGTTCGATCCTAGAGATCGGGCGACAGGAGGGGGCACAGTTCGAAGCGCCCGAACAGACCGATATGATTGCATATCTACGGGAGCTATGCGTGGGCTTTAAAATTTTAGCGCGTACGGCAGGCAAGGACTTGACGATGGATCTTAAGCCTGAACAGCTTGAAATTTCGGTGCAGAAAAGCCTCTTTATGCACGTGATTCAAAATTTTATCCAAAACGCCATAAAATTTTCTCCGGACGGCGAAAAGGTGCTGATCGAGAGCGAAATTTCGGACGGAAATTTCATAGTGCGGGTCGCAAACAAAGGCGAGCCGCTTAACGAAGAGATCGATTATTTCGCCCCTTTTAAGCGCTACGGCGGCAAACCGGGAGCCGGGCTCGGGCTATTTTTAGCCAAAAATGCTGCTCAAGCGATGGGCGCGCAAGTGGATCTTAAAAACGATGAAGCGCGCTCGCTAATCGTCGCGATTTTCAAACTTCCACTAAAAAATTTAAGAAATAGCCCGAAATTCCGCTATTTTAAAACAAAATGAAGCTTTTTATGGTATAAACGCCATAAATTTTTTCGTAAGGTAAAATTATATGTCATTGTTGATTACAAAAGAATGCATCAGTTGCGACGCTTGCCGCGAGGAATGCCCTAATGAAGCGATTTTTGAGGATGAGCCGATATACATCATAGATGCCGATCGATGCTGCGAATGCGTCGAGGATTACTCCGAACCCGCCTGCATCGTGGTTTGTCCCGTCGAGTGTATCATCACCGACCCCGATAATATCGAGACGGCGGACGAGCTGAAATACAAACACGTCCATATGGAAATTTAAATGCCCAAGCGCGTCGCCGTCATAGATCTGGGCTCAAATTCCGCCAGAGCCGTGATTTTCGAGCGCACGAGCAGGCTCGGATTTTTCATTTTGGCCGAGCACAAGATCAAGATCCGCCTAGGCGAGGGCGCTTACGAAAACGGCGGAATTTTAACTTCCGAAGCGATGCAAAAATGCCTGCTGGCGTTTAAAAAATTTAAAACCCTGGTATGTAATTATAAGGCTAAGCGCGTGCTTTGCATCGGTACATCGGCGCTTCGCGATGCGCCGAACGGGAGCGAGTTTATAAATCTCGTCCGCAAGCAAACGGGCATCACGATCCGCAAGATAGACGGGCAGATGGAGGCGTATCTGGGCGCCTATGCGGCGCAGAATTTGCTTAGCGACTTTTCCGAGGGCGTTACGCTGGACATCGGCGGCGGCTCGACCGAGCTTGCTTACATCAAAAACGGCAGGATAGAAAATAAAATTTCTCTAAATTTAGGCACGGTGCGGCTAAAGGAGCTGTTTTTCGACCGCGGCGACACAAAGGGGCTGGAGAAATACATAAACAGCGCGATCTCGCAGCTCGGCGCCGAGTTTCGCACGCAAAATTTAATCGTAATGGGCGGCTCTGCGCGAGCGCTCTCGGGCGCCGTGATGAGCCTGCAAAACCATCCGCTAAAGATCGTGCATAATTTCAGCTATGATTATGAAAAATACGCGCCGTTTTTTGCCAAGCTGATGAGTGCAAAGACGCTTGATTTGGCGAAATTCCCGATCAAAAAAGACCGCTACGACACGATCAGAGAGGGCGCCATCATCTTTGATAAGATCGTAAGGCGCCTAGGGGCGAAAAAGATCATCACTAGCGGCGTGGGAGTGCGTGAGGGGGCGTTTTTAAGCTCGATTCTGCGCGGCGCAAACCTGCCTAGAGGCTTTAATCCGAGCCTAAGAAGCCTTAAAGATCGCTTCGCTTCCGAGCCCAGCGAGGCTCCGAAGTTCGCAAAGGCGCTGTTTTGCACGCTATCGCCGCTGCACGGCTTGAGTGAAAAATATATTAAAATTCTTCAGACCGCAGCATCGCTTTGCGAGATCGGGCGAGCGATCGGCTTTTACGCCAAACATGAAACCAGCGCAGATATGGTGCTCGGCGGGCTGAACTACCGCACGACGCACAAAGAAAAGGCGCTCATAGCCGCGATCATCTCGATGCACGGCAAGCGCGAGCTGGGTGCTACGTTTGCGCCTTTGAGCGCGATTTTGCCCGATGCCGCCAAGCTTGCGTGGCTTAGCTATATTCTGGAGCTCGCGCGCCTTCTAAGCGAAAACGCGCTGAAAAATTTAGAATTTAGCTTTGAAAACTCCACTCTTAAAATTTCCGGCGCCGATAATTTGATAATGCTTAAAGGAAGTCTTAAAAAGCTCGCAAAACCCGCAATTTTCGCCGTAAATTTCGTCTAAATTTAGCTTTAAATTTAACCGCTTGCCGCGCGTTTACGGATCTGCTTTAATTTTATTTAGCCGCTCTCGTTTCTTTGCAAAATTTTAATCAAGCGTGCAAATATAAATCGGGGCGATTACGCAGAATAATTGCAACGAGGGGTTTGCTTTATCTTTTGGTTTGAAATTTAACGCCTGTCGAGATCTACTAGCCGCGCTCATAAACAGAGCGGTTAAATTCCATGGTTTTTTAAAATTTAGTTGCGCGGCTTGTAAGATTTCACGGCTCTATTTGCGGCTCTTGCGGCTAAATTTAAACTGTGATTCGCGCCGTGCATGGCGGTATTTTGCGGTTTGGGAAAAGGGAAAGCAGATGGGCGAGTGGGTTGGCACGCAGACGCACATACGGGAGAACAGGCGAGCTAACTAGATGCAGGCAGGGGCACAGGCGGCGCGATTAAATTTAAAATATTGCGCCGCGCGGTATTTTGCAAACACAAATCGTTTGATGATGCTCGCCAAATCGCGGTTATGCGGTCAAATTTTAGATCGTGTAAATTTATAACTAAGCGATAATCAAACGGCGGTGCGAAATTTAATTGAGTTAAATTTTAGATCGTTCAAATTTAAAACGGCGGCGAGAATCACGCCGCAGCAAGAATGCCCAGCTATCTGTGCAGCGCTCCGAAATTTCGTGCAATATTCCAGTGATCCACGCATCGCTGTGGAATTTCATACAACACCAAGACATTTCACGCAGCGCTTTGGAATTTCACACAGCGCTCTAATATCTCGCGGAGCGCTTCGGGCGATTCGCAGAAAAGCGCCCCGACAATCCGCGCAGCGTCCGAGGCGATATGCAGAAGCGCCCGACGACGAGTGCGGCGTCCTGAGCAATCCGCAAATATCCTTCGCGCGAGCTCTAAAATCGCCCCAGAGCCTCTTTGACGTGATCCTCTGCCATATCGATATTCCACATCGGCTCAAAGACGAGATCAATCTCTACCTCGCCGATACCTTCCACGCTCTCGGCACCCGCGCGCACCCATTCCACCATCATCTCATGCAGCGGGCACGACTGAGTCGATAGCGTCATCGTGACTTTGGCGTTGTTCGCCTCATCTACCGCTACGTCGTAGATGAGCCCTAGCGACACGACGTCAAAGCCCACCTCAGGGTCCACCACGGCGCGAAGCGCGTCGTAAATTTGCTCCTTCGTTACTTTCATTTTTCCTCTCCGAATTTTATGTAGTTAAAGATATTTACGATGTTAATTAGCACCAAAATTATGCTTGCCGCTTGCAAGATCACCGCAGGCGTTAGCGCTCCGAAGCTCGCGCACGCAAGCGCTAAGACGTTCGGCACGCAGGCTGCGTAGGCGATCTTTTTGATTATCATATCCTCTAGCATAGGGATTTTGCGCTTGCCGACGAAGGGCGAGACGTAGTGATACCAGATGAGAAAGGGCGCGATTTTATAAAGGTGCGCGACGATGAAGGCGAACAAAAAGCCGTATAGCAGCCAAAACGCCGCCGCATCCGCGCGATCCGCGAGCCAAAATGCCGCGCTAAATCCCAAAGCCGCCAGCGAGATGTAGACGTTTAAATTCCAATAATCTATCGCTTTTCGCACGCGCCTAGCCAGGATATAGATCGCCTGAGCCGCAAAGCTCGCAAGCGCGGCAAATGCGATGAAAATTCCAAAGTCTTTTAGCAAAAACAGCCCCGCGAGCAGATACAGCGCCAGTGAAGCTTTTGCTAGCGCGAAGCTTAGATCGTGCGCCAGGCTAAACATCGGCAGCAGCACGCACGCAGCGCCTACGATGACGAAAAACACGAAGCCCAGCACGAAGTATATGTGATAGGATAAAATTTCTGAAAAATACACTCCGAAAATCTCCACGCCGCTAAGCGCTAGCACGAGCGCGAAGCCAAGGCTGATCCCTACGGCTAAAAACGCAGCCGAGATCGCAAGCGCAACGGCGGGGAAGCTCCATTTGGGCGTGCCGATGAAGCTTAGCGCGTAGCAGATCGTAAAATAAAATAGGCTAAGCAGCAAAACGGTGCCGCCTGCGTGCATCAGCGAGATATTTGAAAGTAGCAATCCCGCGCTTAGCAGAGCCACGCCCGCAGCGTAAGCAAAGAGATTTAAAAACGCAAATTTGACGGTGAAAAATTCCTTTTGGATGATGACGGAGGTAAGCTGATAGAGCGCTCCGATGATTATGCTGATTACGAATCCGAGCAAAAATACGTGAAAAAAGCTCGCCGTCTGCGGCGCTTGGATCGCGCCGAAATCGGCCTTTAAAAAGCTCGCCGCGCTTAGCAGCAAAAAGATAAAGCCGCAGATGAAATAGCCGCCTACGATGCGAAACGGCGGCGAAAATGTCGTGATATTCATCTAAATTTTAAAGCACTTTAGCCGTGGCACTTCGCGTCGGTGTCGAAGCCCTCATTGACCGCGCCCGGTTTTAGGCTGATGGTGAGCTTGACCGCGTCGCCGTCCAGATCCTCGCGGGCAATGTCAAATTTAGATTCGATTTTTGGGATCAGCCCCATCGGAAATTTATGATTTACCATGACGACCTTTTTGGTTTCGTCTTTTACGAAATTTAGCGCCACCAGCGCATTTACCATAGGCTCGGGCGGAACGCATTTGCGCGAATCAAAGCCGATGTACTCCACGCCGCCCTGCGATTTTTTATAAAATTTCAACGTAGCGCCCGCCGCGTCGAACTCCTGCCAGTCTGTGAAAAAATCCATACCTGATCCTTTTTTAAAATTTCGCGCGATTATATAGCAAATTTTAAAATTTTGAAATGAGGTAGGTCAAGTCCTATTTGGAATTTGTAAATTTAGCCGAATTTTAATACACTACGCGTTAAAATTCTAAATCCGAGGACCATTATGCAGACCATCACGATCATCGATACGTTCGGCTTTTTTTTCAGGCTCTACTACGCTATGAGCGGGCTTAAAACCAAAGACGGCAAACCCAGCGGCATGGTGAGCGGATTTGCGAGCTTCATCGCAAATCTTTCGAAGGAATTTAAGAGCGATTATATAATTTTCGCTCTGGATAGCAAGGGCAAGACCTTCCGCTCGGATATCGATCCGAACTACAAAACCAACCGCCAAGCCCCGCCGCCCGCGCTTTTGCAGCAGCTGCCGATCTGCATCGAGATGATCGAAAAGATGGGGCTTTACTCGCTCGGATGCGAAGGCTACGAGGCGGACGATCTCATCGCAAGCGTCGTTAAAAAGCACGGCGCCACGCATAAAATCAACATCGTTACCTCCGACAAGGACCTGTATCAGCTCATCGGCGAAAACGTTAAAATTTACAGCCACGGCAAAAAGATGCTTTACGGAAGAGAGGAGTGCTTGCAGCGCTACGGCGTCTATCCCGAGCAGATCGTGGATTTTTTAGCGATCTGCGGCGACAGCGCCGATAATATCCCGGGCGTGCGGGGTATCGGCGATAAGGGGGCGAAGAAGCTTTTAGACGAATGGGGCTCGCTTGATGGGATCTATTCAAATTTAGACCGCCTACCGCAAAACAAACAGCGCGAGTATCTGATAGAGGGGAGGCAGAGCGCCTACATAAGCAAGCGCCTGGCTACTCTTTACGACGAGCTGGAAATCCCGCCTTTAGAGGACGCGAAATTTCCGCAGCAAAATCCGCTTTTTAAAATCCGCGAAATTTTAAAAGATTACGCGCTAAATAGGCTTCTTTCAGCGCTAAACCTGCAGGAGCAAAACGGACTTGATCTTTGGAGCGAGGGTAAAAGCATGGGCACAAAAAGCTCCGTTTTGGGCGCGGGCGGAAAGGGCGCGGGCGCAGAGCCGTCTCGCGGCGGCTCTATCTTGGACGCTGTCGTAGGGGGGCTAGACGGGCAAAATTCTATCCCTAGCGGCTCCGCTTGCGGCGGGCAAAGCTGCGAGAGTGCTTTTAAAACGCCATTTGAGCCTATTTGCATTACCGATGCCGCGGAGCTTGCGAGGCTGTGCGAGGGCGTCAGCGCCGAGACCTTGGTGAGCTTTGATACGGAAACCACTAGCATCGACAGCAAAAGCGCCAAGATCGTGGGCTTTTCGTTTGCGTTTAACGAGGAGCGCGCCTACTACGTCCCGCTCGCGCATAGCTATTTGGGCGCTCCTGCTCAAATTTCTTCGGACGCGGCAAAGGCCGCGATCGGCTCGCTGTTTCGCGGATATGTCGTGGGGCAAAATTTAAAATACGATTTTGAGATCGTGAAAAATAATTTTAATATCGAGCCTGCTGCGCGCTTTGCCGATACGATGGTGCTAGCGTGGCTGCTCGATCCCGCAAACGCCGTGGGGATGGACTCTATCTCGCCGCGGTATCTGGGGTATGAGACCGTGCATTTCGGCGACGTCGTCAAAAAGGGCGAGACCTTCGCCTCCGTGGAGCTGGACGCCGCTACGATCTATGCGAGCGAGGATGCGTGGGTGACGCTGAGGCTGTATTTTAAACTCAAACAGCTGCTCGAACCCGCGCTTTTTAAGCTCGCGCAAGAGCTTGAGTTCCCGTTCGTGCGGGTGCTTTGGCAGATGCAAAGATGCGGCATCAAGATCGACGCGGAGATGATAAAGAGCCTAATCGGGCGCAACGAAAAGTCCCTGCGAGCGCTCACGGATGAAATTTACGAGCTTTGCGGTGAGCAGTTTAATATCAACTCTCCCGCTCAGCTCGGCGCCGTGCTTTTCGAGCGGCTAGGGCTTCCTGCCGCAAAACGCACGAAGACGGGCTACAGCACCGACGAAAGCGTGCTGAAGGATCTTACGGCGCTGCATCCCGCGGTGGATAAGATTTTAGACTACCGCGAGCTGTTTAAGCTGCAAAGCACCTACTGCGAGCCGCTGCTACAGCTTGCCCTTGCAGATCCGCAAAACCGCGTCAGATCGAATTTCTTGCAGACCGGCACGGCTACCGGGCGGCTAGCGAGCAAAAATCCGAACCTGCAAAATATCCCCGCGCGCGGCACGTTTGCGAAGGACGTGCGGGACTGCTTCCTAGCAGAGGGGGGCTACTCGCTGATCTCGCTTGATTACTCGCAGATCGAGCTGCGCCTGCTCGCGCACTTTTCGCGCGATCCTGCGCTTTTGGCGGCGTTTAGGGCGGATGAGGACATTCACGCGCGCACGGCGATCAGCATTTTCGGCGACGCGCAGCCCGCGCACCGCACGATCGCAAAGAGCATAAATTTCGGCCTCATCTACGGCATGGGCGCGGGCAAGCTAAGCGACAGCCTAGGCATCGCGCGCGCCGAGGCGAAGGGCTATATCGAGCGCTATTTCGCGGCGTTTTCTACGATCAAGGAATTTTTGCAGAGCATAAAATCGGACGCGAAAGCAGATGGCTACGTAAGCACGCTTTTTGGGCGCAGGCGCTACTTCGATTTCGCAAACGCGCGCAACAACATGGTCTATGCGAGCTACGAGCGCGAGGCGGTGAATACGAAATTTCAAGGCTCCGCCGCCGACATCATCAAAAAGGCGATGGTTGAGATTTCGCCGCTGCTAAGTGGCGAGGCGCGGCTGATATTGCAGATCCACGACGAGCTGATCTTCGAGGTGCGGGACGATTTGGCGCAGAGCTTCGGCGAGCGCGCGCAGGAGATAATGCAAAGCGCGGCGAGCCTAAACGTGCCTTTAAAGACGAGCCTAAACATCGCCAAGCGCTGGGGCGAGCTGAAGTAGCTACGCTAAATTTAAAACGCGGCTAAAATTTAAGCGGAATTTAAACGGCGCGCAGAATTTTAAATTTTGAGCAGGACGGAGCCAAAATTTGCCCGTTTGATAGATTTAATTGCGCTAAATTTAAATCGAGCGGCTAGCGGATTATACGCGCGCTGTATAAAATTTAACGAGTGAAAATTCATACAAAATTTAGCTCGCGATAAATAGGCATAGGTTTTGCGAAAAAAGATTTTTGTAAGATGAAATAATCGGCGGCGGGTCTTTACGAACTCGCCCTGCGCGCCGGCTTGTAAAGACCGCGCCCTTATAGCCTCACGAGCGAAGCTATAAGGATTTCGGACTAAATTTTGGCATGAATTCTGCGCGCGTAAATTTTACAAGCCTGCATAGAAATTTCGCGAGCTTGCGCAAATTTCGCGCCGCCTATTTTTTAGATTTTTCTAGCGCGGCGGCAAGGTCCGCTATGAGATCGTCCGCGTTTTCGATGCCTATGGCTAGGCGCAGCAAATTTTGACTGATGCCGATGCGCTCTTGCAGCTCGCGCGGATAGCTCTCGTGCGTCATCGACGCGGGGTAGCAGATCAGGCTCTCTACGCCGCCCAGGCTCACAGCTAGATCGAATAGCTCAAGGCTGCGCGCAAAGGTTTTATAGTCGTATTGCGGCTTAAGCACCAGTGAGATAACCGCTCCGATGCCGCTAGCTTGGCGATTTTGTATCTCTTTTTCGTTAGCCGAATGCGAGCCTGCAAAATTTACCGCCTCTACCGCAGGATTGCTGCGTAAAAATTCTATTATCTTTAGCGTATTTTCGCTCTGGCGGTCGAAGCGCACGCTTAGCGTTTTAAGCCCGCGTATGAGCGAATACGCGTCGGTAGGCGATAGCGTCGCGCCCAGAGTGTTTTTCATAAACTGAATTCTTGCGGCAAGCTCGTCGTCATTCGTCGTAACGATGCCGGCGATCAGATCGGCATGCCCGCCTATGTATTTGGTCGCGCTATAAACCACGACGTCTGCGCCGTGCTCTAGCGGACGCTGATAATATGGGGTCAAAAAGGTATTATCCATAACCACAAGCGCGCCGTTTTTGTGCGCGAGCTCGCTGATACGCTCAATGTCGGTTACTCGTAAAAGCGGATTTGATGGCGTTTCGATGAAGACCATTTTGACGTCGCTCGGAATTTCGCTGATCAAATTTAGATCATCCACCAAGTCGTAATTGATCCCTTGATTTTTAAAAATCCCGCTTACGTAGCGATAGGTGCCGCCGTAGACGTTGTTATTTAACAGCACGCGATCGCCGCTTTTAAGCAGCGCGAATGCAGCGCTCGTAGCCGCCATACCCGAGGCTAGCGCGAAGGCGTATTTGCTGCCTTCAAATTTTGCGAAAAGTTCCTCGAAGGCGTTGCGCGTAGGATTTGCGCCGCGCGAGTAGGCGTATTTGCCGAAATCATCCAGGCTTTCTTGCACGAAGGTGCTGGCTAGATATATCGGCGGAATGACCGCGTTGTGGGGGTTGGACTTGGCCTCTATGCCCTTTACGATTAGGGTATCTATTTTCATCTTTTCTCCTTAAAAATCGGTAGTATATCCAAAATTTTAAAAATTTATCACGTTTATCAATTTGTTTATTGTTGATTTGCTCGTTAAAATTTGCCAGATACGGTGATCTTATGAGCCGAAAAATTCTATCTGCCCTTGCGGCTTTTATTGTTTTTGAGCGTCTATCGGATTTTAAAATTTACGTAGGCTGTGCTTTGCAAAATCCAATGCGGTGAAATTTAGTCTTGTGCGGCTAGAGCTTTAAATTTAGCCATTTAGCGGCGCTTTATTTTCAAGAGTAATCACGTGAGCGAAGCTGCGCAGCTTCTATAAAGTCAGCTCAAAGCTAAGATCGACGAGGTCAAAGACCTGCTCGGGCGCGATTTTGGAGCTTAAATTTACGCTGATCCAGTGCTTTTTATTCATATGATAGGCTGCAAAAATTCCCTTTTCGTCACGCAAAATCGCCGCTAAATCGGGCTTTATCTTTAAATTTATCACGTCGCTTGAGCCGGGGAGTGCGCGACCGAACTTTTCATTAGCAAGCCCGCGCATCAAAAGCGCAAACCACTTGCGCTTCCCTCCTGCGTGACGAAAAACCGCAAAATTCGGATATTCATCCCACAGATACTCGCCATCCGCGTCGTAGCGCTGCTTCATTAGTTTTAGGACGCTGCTGAAGTTCATTCTCGTTCCTTGATATCGATCTTTTCCCTGCGCAATCGCGCCAGCCACTCATCCAGCGTCTTTTCAAAGCCGATCCCCTTGCTTTCGTAAAATTTCGCCGCCTCGCTCATATAGGCCTGCTCGACCCAGCCGCCGAAGTCGTGCGGGTATTTGTAGTCTGCGATCTGCTTGTCGGAGTTGATGAGATAGCGCGGCGTAGGCAGCACAGCAGCGGAGCGGACGAACTTCAAAGCGGCGTTGATGCCCAAATACGCGGCGTTTGATTTGGGGCTGTGCGCCAGATAGATCGCGCATTGCCCCAAGATAATGCGAGCCTCGGGGTAGCCGATCTTGCTGACGGCAGTTAGCGTGCTAGTAGCGATATTTAGGGCGTTTGGATTGGCGTTGCCGATGTCCTCGCTAGCTAGGATCACCATCCTGCGTGCGATAAAATCCGCGCTCTCGCCCGCATCTATCAGCCTCGCGACATAATACAGCGCGGCGTCGGCGTCGCTGCCGCGTAGGCTTTTGATCATCGCGCTAGCAAGCTCGTAATGCAGATCGTCGCTGCTAACGCCCGCAGCCACGGCATTTGCGCGCAGCGTGCGAAGCGTATCCAGCGTAATGGCGCTGTCTGCCAAAAGCGCAAATTCCAGCAGGTTCAACATACTCCTCGCATCGCCGCTGCTGGAGTTTAGCAGGTATTTTCGCGCCTCCTCGTCCATCTCAAAGCCGATCTCGCCCTGAGCGCGCGCCAAAAGCGCCTCCAAATCCTCGTAGTTAAGCGGCTCGAACTCAAAGATCATCGAGCGCGAGCGGATGCCGCTGCTTAGCACGAACTGCGGATTTTCCGTCGTCGCGCCGATGATGATCGCAGCGTAGTTTTCCATCGGGATTAGCAGTACCTCCTGCTGCGTCTTGCTGAGGCGGTGGATCTCGTCGATGAAAATGAGCGGCTTAATGAGCGAGCCCGCGTGCGAGGATAGAATTTTGCGGATATCCTCGACTTTCAGGCTCGTGGCGTCAAGCTCGTAAAAATCGTAGTTCAGCTCGCTTGCGATCACGCGCGCCATCGTCGTTTTGCCGCTGCCTGCGGCGCCGAAAAATATGCTGTGCGGGATGCTGCCTGCGGCGACGAATTTTTTAAAAACCGCTACGATCTTGCCCTGCCCCACGATCTGCTCTAAGCTTTTGGGGCGAAATTTCAAGCTCAAACTCATTTTACAACCTTAAAAATTTTGCCCCGATGATAGCGTTTTTATGATTAAATTTTGAAATTCGGCTAAATTTAAAGGGCGATTTGGCTTTACATACGGCGAAGATTTGAAATTTATGCACGGCGCGAATTGGGAATTTTAGCCGCACGAGCAAGCTTAAAAATTTCAGTAGAATTTTTAAAATTTTATGTCGCGCGCGGGTTAGCGGTATAAAATTTTGCGGCGTACGGATCGCGCAAATTTAGCGGGCTTAGCGGTTTTAAATTTAACTAACGCCTAGCGTTGCGCGGTCGCGCCGTCATACATAGCGCGCCCGAAATCAGCTCGGCGCGCAAGATAAAATTTTAAAATTTAGCCCTATTTTAGGGCTAAATTTTATCTCGCGGCGGGCGGCGAGCTGATAAATAAACAAATCAATAAACGTAAAATCGACAAAGCAAAAAAATCGCGATGCTCACATAAACTCATCGCGCAACCATCGCGACTATCGCTTCGCCCGCGCAGAAATTATCGCGTAAATCTATCGCCTACGTAACGCAAAAATGTAAAATATAATCGCGTAATCGTTGCAATAACCCGCGCAATCGCGCAAAACTCATCGTGCCAATTCCGGCCGTCAGCGTAAAATTTAATCGCGCCAAGCTCTGTACCCGCGAAAAATGCGTAAAATTACCGCACTAACCGCCTCGCTCGCAAAAAATCGCCGCCTATTTAAAAAGCTCGGTAGAAAGATACCTCTCGCCGGTATCGCAGAGGACCGTAACGATCACTTTTCCTTTGTTTTCAGCCTTGGCAGCGATTTGCGCGGCAGCGTAAACATTCGCGCCGCTTGAGATGCCCACGAGCAGGCCCTCTTTTTGCGCCAGCTGTCTAGCCGCGGCGAACGCATCGTCGTTTTCGACGCTCAAAAAGCCGTCAATGACGCTTCTATCAAGATTATCAGGGATAAAGTTTGCGCCGATGCCCTGAATTTTATGTCCACCCGCACTGCCGCACGTAAGAAGCGGCGAGCTAGCAGGCTCCACGCCGTAAGCTTTGAGATTTGGATTTTTAGATTTTAAAAATTTCGCCGTGCCGCTAAGCGTGCCGCCGGTGCCGAATCCCGCGACCAAAATATCCACCCTGCCGCCGCTTTGCTCCCAAATTTCGGGCCCCGTAGTTTCAAAATGCGCTTTTGGGTTGCTTGGATTATCAAATTGGCTCGGTATGAAGCTGCCCTGAGTACTCGCAGCTAGCTCATTCGCCCTATCTACCGCGCCTTTCATTCCGAATTTCGGATCTGTCAGCTCGATTTTAGCCCCGAATGCGGCGATGAGCTTTTGGCGCTCGATACTCATCGAGCTTGGCATCGTTAGAATGAGCTTTATACCGAGCTTTGCCGCGACCATCGCAAGTCCCACGCCCGTATTTCCGCTGGTAGGCTCTATCAAAACGCTATTTTTGTCGATCTTGCCCGAGCTTAGCGCGTCTTTTACGATCTGCCACGCGATGCGGTCTTTGACCGAGTGGCTTGGGTTTAAAAATTCCGCCTTGGCTAAGATGAGGGCATTTTTGCCAAACGTATTGATTCTGACTAACGGAGTATTGCCGATGAGCTCCGTAACATCGTTTGCTATTTTCATATTTTTCCTTTAAATGCTGAAATTTAAATACTGGACGCTTCGCGCCATCATCTCCTCGTAGCTGCTTAGAGGCTCGTTAAATATCTCTGCCAGCTTGACGTCAAATTTCTCAAAAAACGCCCGTAGTCCGGGATCACTCATCTGAATGCTAGTCATCCGCAGATCCTTTTCAAGAGCGGTAAAAATTTCACCGAAAGTAATCTCGCTAGCATCTCTAGCTAGGTGATAGCCGCCGTTTTTACCTTTGATGCTACACACTAGCTTTTCGTTTCTAAGGGTATTTAGAATTTGCTCCAAATAATTCTTAGAAACTCCCGTACGCTCGGCGATCTCTTTTATACTTATCGGCGCTACTTCGCTAGCTTTGGCGATCTGCAAAATCGCAGCCAGCCCATAAACGCCCTTTGTGCTTAAAAGTGCCATTATTTCAGTGCCTCACTAAGATCGGAAATCAAATCATTCGCGTCCTCTATACCCACGCTTAGGCGGATTAAACTCGCAGGTACGCCAGCGCGGTTTAGCTGCTCCTCGTTTAGCTGCGAATGCGTCGTGCTCGCAGGATGAGTGATGATCGACTTCGTATCGCCGATATTTGCTACGACGGAGAAAATTTTAACCTTACTAACCGCCTTTAGCGCTGTTTCTTCGCTATCTACGATGAAGCTCATCAGACTGCTTGCGTAGCCGTTTTTAAATTTCGCTTTGATCGCGGCATTAAACGGCGAACTTGCAAGCCCCGGATAATTTACCTGCTTTACCTTCGGATGATTTTGCAAAAATTCTGCTATTTTTAGCGCGTTTTGCGAGTGTTTTTGCATGCGAAGCGGCAGTGTTTCAAGCCCCTGGATGAGCTGAAACGCGTTAAACGGCGATAGTGTCGCACCAATATCGCGAAGCAGGGACAAGCGAATCCTAAGCGTATAAATGTCGAAATTATCTACTAAATCTGCATAAACTAAGCCGTGGTAGCTCTCATCAGGTTCGTTGAAATGTGCGTAACGCGGATTGCCTTTGAGTTTGGAATTTAATCCTTTGCCCGCAACGATCACACCAGCGATACTAAGCCCCTGTCCACTTATATATTTGCTAGCGCTGTGGATTACGACATCGGCGCCGTCAGCAAGCGGATTGTAAAGCGCAGGGCTTGGGATCGTGTTATCCGCAATCGTTACTACGCCGTGCTTATTTGCGATTGTAGCGATTTTAGCGGTATTTGCAACTGAAATTTGAGGATTTGAAAGCGTCTCAAAAAAGATCGCTCTAGTTTTATCATCGATTAACCCTTCCAAATTATCTGCCGTTTCGGAGTCAAAAACCCTAGCTTCGATACCAAAGCGCTTGATCGTATGCGCCAAAAGCGTAGTTGCGCCACCGTAAATTTTCTCCGCGATGATGATATTTTCGCCCGCTGCGGCTAAATTTGCCACCGCAAAAAATATCGCCGCCTGCCCACTAGAGACCGCGATTGCGGCTTTGCCATTTTCCAGCGCCGCAAGTCGCGCCTCAAAAACATTAGTAGTAGGATTTGTCAAACGCCCATAAATCGGTCCTAGATCACGCAGCGCGAAGCGATCGGCGGCCTTTTTGCTAGAACCGAAGTTAAACGCGGTGCTTTGATAAATGGGAACCGCCATCGTGCCGTAGCCTGCGACGGAGTCGTAACCAAAATGAGTTGCGAGGGTTTCTTTTTGCATTTTTGTCCTTTGTAAAAAATTTGGCGAATAATAGCTAAATTTTAAAATAAAGTCAAGTATTTTTATATGGTTTTAAAATACCTATAATACGGGATTTATAGAAAAAATATTATTAAAATATAGTTTTACAATATGCGTAATTTTGCCAAAATTTCGAATTTTGCTATAATGCGCGCTTTAATTAAGGAAAGATCATGCAAATCAAAGAAAAAGATGAGCGCGTTAAATATATCCGCGCGTTAGAACGCTTCGTAAAATCCGCCGTAGCACTGCTAAAGCGCGAGGATTTCGACGCAGAGCTTTTTGCGAAGCGAATAGCTAAAAACTACGAAATTTTATCTAAAGCGGCCGCTACGAATCTCGATAGTCCCTACACCAAGGCGCTTGAAAGCTTTGCCAAAAACGTCCTTGATGCTAGCGAGGCAGGACAGATCAACGATGCCGCGTTTAGATCAGCGCTACAGCATGAAGCAAACGCTCTGCAAAAGCTCAAAAATAATAAGAGTTACAAAAAAGACAAGCACAAAATCGATTTTTTAAAGGATTATTAGATGAAAACCGTGATTTTTGATATGGATGGCACGCTGCTCGACTCCTCGCGCGCGATCGAAATCAGCGTCAATAACACTCGCCGCGAGCTCTACGGCCTAGCGCCGCTACAAAAGAATTTCATCGTCCACACCATCAACGATCCAAGCAAAAACGCCTTTTTGGAATTCTACGGCAAAACCAAAGCAAGCGCCGAAGAGCTCGCATTTTTTAAAAAAGAATTCGTCAAAAACTACCATGAATTCGCCGTACTATATGAGGGCATCGACGGGCTTTTGCGCCACTGCAAGCGCTCGGGCTATTTCGTCGCTCTGGCTTCAAACGCGCCTGCATACACGCTGCAAGAAATTCTAAAAAAAACGGGCTCGCGCGAATTATTTGATCTGGTCGTGGGCGCGGACGAGCATACGCCCTCAAAGCCCGATCCTGCGATGCTTTTGCGCAC
>NZ_CALHHT010000379.1 GCF_938031315.1 uncultured Campylobacter sp. | reverse complement strand
AAAATTTTAATGGCTAGCCCCGCGCAAAATAGAAAAATCCCCGCATAGATTGCTAAAAACGGCGCGATTATCGCATAGTGGATGATGAACTCGAAGAAATTGTAGATCATGTGCTTGCTTTTGGGCTCTTTAAATTTTAATTCTAGCGGCTCGCTCGAATCAAACGGCGTGTTGGAGCGCAAAATGTGCCTCGGACTAAAGATCCAGCGCACGAAATCTATTTTATTGCGCTGCATATGGTCTTTGCCGATGCCCAATACGCCGTTTATATAGCATGCAAAAGCCGCCGAAAAACAAAATGAGCCCGATGTCGATCAGCTTATCGCTTATAAGGTATCCCATTCTTCAAATCTTTTGATTAATATTTTTTTAAATTTTTAAAACCACAGATTGTAAAAATCAAACCCCAAGAACCAACGCCGCAACCGGCAATAAACCATAGAGAAAAAAATGTAATCCAAAAATACATCTTAATTTTCGAGGTAAAATATAGGTTAAAGCTTTTTAGTCCGAAGCTGATTTCTCCCGTGGCCATTTCGCCTAGATAATAATACGTAGTTCCCAGATATCCTAAGAAAAACGTAAATATAATAGCGAGAATTCCTTTTGGAAAAACTTTTAAATCATAGATATTTGGCATATTGTAAAAACTAAGATAAATCATCAAAGCTGAGCAAACAATTACCCAAATCCACATAAAACTTACGTAAAAAGCCGTAACCTGGGGCATTGCGCTAATAGCTTCAAAGGCTTCTATATTCGGAAAAATTCCTTTCATAAATTTAACGAAACTAGCGCAGGCTTCGCTTTTATCTAAAACTTTTATCGGTATAAAAAACACCGATAAAGATATAAGTGTATAAATAGGCATCGAATATTCTGCAAATTTAGAAAGCTTGGATTTTTCGCGGATTTTCGTAGGTCTCGAATCCCATTCGCGCAATTTGGGCTTTGGCGAATTTTCGTTTTCTAAATCGCTCATACAATCGATCCTTTGATTCACTACAGATTAAATTTTAATCTCATACTTCGATGATAAAATTTAACTCAAAACGAAATATGCATGCTTAGCGCGATTATGCAAAGCAGTAGCGCCAGCGGCACGTATAAAAAGCGCCCCGTGTTGTACCAAAACGCTCCGTATCGCTTGGATGCGCCCGAATTTACTTCATCTAAAATTTCATCTTTTTTAATCACCCAAAACC
>NZ_CALHHT010000378.1 GCF_938031315.1 uncultured Campylobacter sp. | reverse complement strand
CAAAGCGCAGCGCCAGATGAGGCTAAATTTAGCGGCTCCGCGGGGGATAAAATTAAATTTAATGCGCGCTGCGCCGATAGCTCTGATAGCTCCATAACCCCCGCAGCGCAAAACGGAGCTTTGCAAAGCGGCGCACAAACGTGCAACTCGCAAGACTGCGCTTCGCAAAATAGCGAGCAAACCGGTAGCTTACAAAACGGCGTGCAAACTTACACTTCGCAGGTCGCCGCGCAAAGCAAGGCTCAAAAGGACGCGAGCCGCGAGCGGATTATAGAGCCGTGCGAGCTTTTTAGGCAGAGCTGCTTGCAAAATCCGTATTTTAGCACCGGTCCCTGCCGCGCGCTGTTTGCGAGCGAAATTTTTAAAAGCCTACGCTTTCCGCAGGGGCAGATCTACGAGGACGTGGCGATTTTTTTCGATATGTTTAATCACGGAGCTACCGCGTGCACGAGCGAGACGCTCTATTTTTACCGCATCCGCGCGGGCTCGACCGTTAATTCATTCTCGCGCCGCCACCTAGCTGCGATCCCCGCCGTGCGCAAGTTTACGGACTCCATCGTCTCGGCGTATCCGCAGCTAAGGGAGGAGGCGGACTTCACGCGCTGCGAATCCGCGCTAAATACGGCGTTTATGGTGATAAGATCGCAGGTGAGCGCGCCTGCTAGCGGTGCCGTAAATTCGAGCGCAAAAGAGGGCGCGGGCGAAATTTCAAACAAGAAGGCGCCAAATAGCGACGAGGCGCTAAGCGGCGACGAAGCGGCGGCCGTCATTTCGCAACTGCACGGCTTCGTGCGTGAAAATTTAAACTTTAAATTTTTCATGCGCCACGCAAATAGGGCGCAAAAAATTTTAATGGTTTTGTTTTACGCAAACCCCGCCCTGCTGCGGTTTTTATATAAAATTTACAAGGGGCTTAGATGAAAATTTTATTCGTCATCGCAGCTCTTAGAAACGGTGGCGCCGAGCGCGTGCTTCAGGTTTTGGCGAACCATTTTGCGCGCGCAAACGACGTTACGATCGCGATTTTGGAAAACG
>NZ_CALHHT010000377.1 GCF_938031315.1 uncultured Campylobacter sp. | reverse complement strand
CCTGCGCGCTCGAAATCAAATACGTCGGTACCCGCGATTTTAGGAACACGCTCATCTAAGAATTTAAAAAATTCCGCTCTCGCAGCCAAAAGCTCTTTTATATTTTTCTCAACCTCTTGCTTTTCAGATTCGTTCATCTCTGGTCCTTTAAATTTTCTAGTTTACCTAAAAATACGCGCTGCATCTCGTCGCGAAACTCAGGGCTAGAGGCCTCGAAGCGAGCTACGATCACGGGCGTGGTGTTGCTTGCCCGTACTAGCGCCCAGCCGTCATCAAACCGCACTCTGATGCCGTCGATCTCGATAATATCGCGGATGGGTGGCAGCTCCGCGATACCTGCGTGGATTTGAGCTTTAAGAGCTTCGATGATCTTAAATTTCGCCTCCTCACTCGTATTAAATTTTATCTCGTCGGTGCTAAAAACTCGCGGTAGCTTGTCTAGTTCGGCGTCTAAATCATATCCTTTAGCTACGAGCTCAAGCACGCGCATCATCGCATATACGCCGTCATCAAAGCCGAAATATCGCTCTTTAAAATAAATATGCCCGCTAACCTCGGCGGCAAGATCGATACCGAGCTCCTTCATCGCCTTTTTGATGTTGCTGTGACCGGTCTTGCCCATAAAGCTTTTGCCGATCTTATCGATGGTGTCATACATCGCTTGAGAGCATTTAACCTCGCCTAGGATGCGCGGGCGGTGCATGTTTAGAGCAAGCAGGCATGCTAGCTCGTCACCTTTGATGTTGCGGCGCGGCGTAAGTACGGCGATCCTATCTGCATCCCCGTCAAAGCCGAAGCCCAAGCTCACGCCGTCTTGCTTCATCGCAGCTTTGAGATCTGCTAAATTTTTCTCTTCGCTGGGGTCTGGGTGGTGGTTTGGGAAGTTGCCGTCTGGCTGTGGAAATAAAATTTTAGCGTTTAGTCCTAGCCTTTCTATGATTTTAGTAACCGTAATGCCCGCGGCGCCGTTTGCGCAGTCGATAATAAAAGGCGCGGCAAAGCCCTTA
>NZ_CALHHT010000376.1 GCF_938031315.1 uncultured Campylobacter sp. | reverse complement strand
AGCGTTGTTGGCTTTGTCGTAGCTAAATTCCATCTTAACGCCCTGTCCGTCCGGTTTAAGAAACTCGGAGCCGTAAACTTCAGCCATAGGCGCAAAATCGCGCAGGCTGTCGTAAGGCGATAGGAAGTCCGTGATGGTCGTATTTATCGTAGCTTTGCCGCCAAATTCCATCTTTTCAAAGAGCTTCTCTTCATCTATAAAGCCGCCAACTAGCGCGTTTAAGTTGAAAGCAAATTTTTTGCCGAGGCTGTTTTCAAACGAAAAATCTTTGATCTCAAATTTAATGTCGTCTTTCAAAAGCTCTTTCAAAAGCTCCTTGTTTTCCGCAAGCTCATCGAAATCCTTAGATCCGGCGAAGGCAAATTTTTCATATAACTTCGCGCTTAGGTTTATTCCTACGCTTGAGTGGATATTTCGCAAAAGCACGTCGGCGATCTTAAGAGTTTCCATTTTGCTTTCGTCTTCGGAGGTTAAAATTCCGTTTTTGATGCGGTTGTTGCCCTCGGAGCTTAAATTTGTAGCTACGACGAGGCGCTGCCTATTGATGGTTACGACTAGCTCTTTTATGCCCGCCTTATAATCTATATCGCTCATTATCAGCTTAGATAAAAGATCGTCGGATTTTTTTACCTCATTCGGAAACGTAACGTCGTATCCAAGGCCTTTCATATCTATGCCGATCTGCTTGCCGTCATCCACGAAAAACTCCGGAAGTTTAAAATTTAGCCCCTTGATGACCTCGCCGCTCATATCGCTAACGCCGCCTATGCTAAAGCCCGCTATGCGCACCATCTCGCTATTTTCTGCGAAATTTATATCGACCAACTTGGCTTCATATTTTATATCGCCCGGACCGAATAGAATATGCGTGTTCACTGGCGTATCGGTTTTAAAAACCTCTTTTATCGGCTCTGCGTAATAAGGCGTTTTAACTTTTATCGTTCCGTCCATCTCAAAGCCCGCCGCGACATCCTTCACGCTGTGCTTAATAGTATAATCGTAGCGGAAGTCAAAATCTTGAGGGAAGACCTCTTTAGGATCAAAATCCAGAGTCTCGTTCGCATCGTCGCGATCCGCAAGCTCTTTAACTTTTTTAACTCCGTCCGTCAGATAGGCCTGAAGCTTCTCTTTTTTGACCGTACCCTCGATAAAGCCGCTCGAGTTGCTATCTCCGGGATAAAATTTAGCGCTCTTAGTCTCGAAAATTTCGTTTCTAGCGATAAATTCTGCAATCTGCTGCTCAATCGCCGCGCTGGCACTCTTGCCGACCGCACCGTCAACCGTTTTGGTTATGCTATCGTTTACACTTTTAGCTACTCCCGTTTTAGCGTCCTTCGTCGCCACAAAAACGCCCACTATAAGCGCTACGATGAGCACTAAAGCCGCGATGATCTTTTTCATCATCTCTCCTTTAAATTTAAAATTTATTTGGGTGCGTATTTTGCCGTAAATTTCTAAAATTTTCAAATTCTAGCTTAGTGTGCTTTAACCTAAAAGAAGTTATAATCGCGACATTAATATCAAAATTTAGGAAAACTTATGGCAAAACAAACGAAATATATTTTCGTCACCGGCGGAGTGCTGAGCTCGCTGGGTAAGGGCATTGCGGCGGCGTCGATCGCGACGCTTTTAAAGCACGCGGGGCAAAAGGTGCGCATCCTAAAGGCGGATCCCTACATCAACGTAGATCCCGGCACTATGAGCCCGCTGGAGCACGGAGAGGTTTTCGTCACCGACGACGGCGCGGAGACCGATCTGGATCTTGGGCATTATGAGCGGTTCTTGGATGAAAATTTAAGCCAAGATAACAACTTCACCACGGGCAAAGTTTACAGCTCCGTCATCGAAAAGGAGCGCAGGGGCGATTATCTGGGCAAGACGATCCAGGTGATCCCTCACATCGTAGGCGAGATCGTGCGCCGCATAAAAAAGGCGGGCGAGGGCAACGACGTGCTGATCGTCGAGATCGGCGGCACCGTGGGCGACATCGAGGGGCTGCCGTTTTTAGAGGCGATCCGCGCGATGAGAGTGGAGCTTGGTAGAGTAAATACGATGAATATCCACCTCACGCTCGTGCCTTTCATCAAGGTCGCGGGCGAGCTCAAAACTAAGCCCACGCAGCACAGCGTAGGTGAGCTGCGTCGTATCGGTATCAGCCCCGATATGATAATCTGCCGCTCCGAAATGCCGCTAAATCGCGCGCTAAAAGATAAGATCGCGCTAAGCTGCGGCGTGGATAAAAACTGCGTCATCGAAAGCCCCGATAGCGCGAGCATCTATCAGATCCCACTTGCGTTTTTGAAGCAGGATATTTTAACGCCGATCGCAGAGACTCTAAGCTTAAACAAGCTCGAAGTCGATATGAGCAACTGGGACAGCCTCGTTAAGCGCGTCATCGTGCCTACGAACGAAACCACGATCGCTTTCGTCGGCAAATATATCGATCTGAAAGAAAGCTACAAATCCCTCACCGAAGGAATCATCCACGCGGGCGCGACGCTTGATACGCGGATAAATTTAAAGTGGATCGACAGCGAAAAAATTGAAGCGAGCAATGTGGATGAAATTTTCCGCGACGTAAACGGAATTTTGGTCGCGGGCGGCTTCGGCTCGCGCGGGATAGAGGGTAAAATTTTAGCCATAAACTACGCGCGGGTGCATAAGGTGCCGTTTTTGGGTATCTGCTTGGGGATGCAGCTTGCGATGGTGGAGTTTGCGCGGAGCGTCTTAAAACTGAAAAACGCTAACTCCTCGGAATTTGACCCGCAGACCGAAGATCCGGTGATCTATCTGATTGACAGCTTTATCGACGCAAGCGGCAAAAAGCAGATCCGCACGCACAAATCCCCTATGGGCGGCACTATGCGGCTGGGCGGCTATGACTGCGACGTCAAAAAAGGCTCGCTTTTGGGTAAAATTTACGGCGAGCAAAAAACCATCCGCGAGCGCCACCGCCACCGCTACGAAGCCAATCCGAAGTACCGCGCCGATTTTGAAAAGCACGGTCTTATCGTCTGCGGCGAGAGCGACGGGCTTATCGAAGCGGTCGAGCTAAAAAACCATCCGTTTTTTCTGGGCGTGCAGTTTCACCCGGAATTTACCAGCCGTTTAGTGCGCCCAAATCCCGCTATTTTGGGCTTTATCGAAGCATCTATAAAAAATGCTAGGTAAAAATGAGATAAGGGAAATTTTAAAATCGAGATTTGCAGGCGATCGACACAATAAAATTTCTGAAATTCCCTTACCTTGCGAGCTGAAGGATACCTATAAGGCGGCTTTGCGCATAAAAACTGCCATCGAAGAAAACCAGCGCATAGCCGTAGTCGGCGATTACGACGTCGACGGTATCGTAAGCACCGTCATAATGAGCGATTTTTTCAATCAAATAGGCGCGGAGTACGTCATTAAGATCCCAAACCGCTTCACCGACGGATACGGGCTAAACAGCGAGATCATAGGCGAGCTCGAGGACGTTGATCTCATCATCACCGTAGATAACGGCACCTCCGCGACGGAAGCTGCCGAAATTTGCGCTCAAAAGGGGATCGATCTCATCATCACCGATCACCACATGCCTCCGCCCGTGCTGCCGCGAGCTTATGCGATAATCAATCCGAAGCAGCCTGATTGCACCTTCCCAAATATCGAAATTTGCGGCGCGCAGGTAGCGTGGTATCTCGTAGGCGCGCTAAAAGAAACCCTCGGCGTGAACTACGATATGGCAAGCTCGATGGATATCCTCATCATCGCCATAATCGCCGATATGATGGAGCTGCGCGATATGAACCGCGCGCTTTTGCGCTTCGGCATCAAGCGGCTAAATAGCTCGAACCGCGCCTGCTTCAAGGCGATTAAAGAGCATTATTTTAAAAAACACTTCGAATTCGACGATATCAGCTACACGATCGCGCCGCTTATCAACTGCACGGGGCGGATGGACGATGCGACGATGTCGTATAACTTCCTATGCGCCAAAAATATCAGAGAGGCAAACCACTACCTAGAGACGATAAATTCCATCAACAACTCGCGCAAAGAGGAGGAGAAAAGCCTCTACGACGAGATCGTAAAAAGCGTCGATCCGAGCGACAACGTCATCGTCGTGTGGGGTCCGCAGTGGCACGAAGGGATCATCGGCATCGTCGCAAGCCGCCTAAGCAAGACCTACAAAAAGCCCGCGATCGTCTTTAGCGTAAGCGACTCGCGCGCCAAAGGAAGCGCGCGCAGCATCGGTAAATTTGACATTTTAGAGCTGATCTCCTCGCAAAGCGAAATTTTAACGACCTTCGGCGGGCACAAGGGCGCTGCGGGCGTGGGGATCGATCCTGCGCTACTTCAGGAGTTTAAGCGGCGCGTAAATGAGCGCATAACGCCTAAAGATCTGAGCGATTTTAGCGCGCAAGACGATCTGCTGGGCGAGCTGGACGCGTCGCAGATAGACTTCGAGCTGCTTGAAATTTTAGAATTTTACGAGCCGTACGGGCAGAAAAATCCGCGCCCGCTCTTTTGCATCAAAGGCGCCCGGGCCCGCAATATCAGAGAGATCGGCAAGGAGGGCAAGCATATCAAAATGGCGCTTGATAAAAACGGAGGCAGCGTCGAGGCGCTGTTTTTCAACTACGACTTTTTGCCGCGCGCGGGCGAGCGAGTGGATGCGATCTTTACGATTAGCAAAAACAACTTCCGCGGCACGATCACGCCCGAGCTCATCATCAAGGAACTGACCCCGAGCGAGAGCTAAATTTTAAAATTTAGGCCGGCTTGGCGTGTATTTCGCTCCGGAGGCCTTTAAATTTAACTCTCGATCTGTTAGCTCAGTGCACATTGCGCACTCGGCGGATTTGCCCTACTACGGCGTCAATCTGCTCTACTCGCCCGATATGTATTGCACGCTCGGCGCGACTTCAAAATTCAACGCGCGAGCTATGGATTTGACTTTCGATGCAAGCTTAAG
The DNA here is from genome assembly GCF_938031315.1 of uncultured Campylobacter sp. Classification (GTDB taxonomy): domain Bacteria; phylum Campylobacterota; class Campylobacteria; order Campylobacterales; family Campylobacteraceae; genus Campylobacter_B. The sequence continues at coordinate 7,091 of NZ_CALHHT010000376.1, read as the reverse complement.
CGTACGATTTCGGAGCTCAGCCACGGCGCGCAAACGCGATGTATTATTTTCAGCTCCCGCACGGTTTGCAAAACAGACGAAATTTTTGGGCGCGGTAAAAGTAAAATTTAAACGTTTCTAAATTTTAAAATTTTGCGAGGGCGAGCGATAGCCGTCAGAAACAAACAGAACAACCCTGCGAATGGAATTTCGGATAAAATTTTATGAAGTGGCGAGCGGGCTAAATTTTAAAATTTAGCCCGCCCTTAAACTTAGAGGCTAAAAAACTACCACTAAAAACCACTTAAACGGCACCGGCGCGAAGATCGCGTGCGGCAAGCCCGCAGGCATGACGATGCTTTGCCCCGCTTTTACGCGGTGCTTCTGCCCGTCGATCGTGAAATCGCCCTCGCCCTCAAGCACGTAAACGAACGCGTCGCCGTCGGATTTGTGCGAGCTGATCTCCTCGCCGCCGTCGAAGGCAAAAAGCGTCATATTCAGCGCAGGATTTTGCGCGAGGGTGCGCGAAATCACCTTATGAGGGGATACTTCGACTAGCGAAGCAAGCTCTACGGCCTTAGCGGCGTCGATATTTTTGATGTGTTGCATAAGCTCTCCTTGAAATGAAATTTGATCGATTGTAGCTAAAATTTAGCAAGCCCGCTTTGATGATTATCAATCCGGATCCGCGCTGAAAGGATTTTTCAGAAAGATCGGAACGAAATTTATCAGATATAGCGCGACTGCGGCGATGAAAAGCGCCGAGGGGATCATCACGTATAAAACAAAGTTCTCGCCCGCAAAAACGGCTCTTAAAATCCCCGCGAGCAGAGCCAAAACGAGCGCCGCGCGGCTTAGGCGCGGGAAGTTTAGCGGCGAAATTCCGCTGTGGCGCTGTCCGGCGATCATTCCCACAAAAAGTATCGCTCCATACATATAGCAGATCGCGATGACGTGCAGCGGCGCGGCAGCGTATCCTCCGCGGATCAGTGTCGCGCCCAGCCACGCATAGCCCGCCGCGCACGCAGCCTGCAGCGCGTAGTAAAACGCCATATAGTGGCGGCTTAGAATTTCGACATAGTGCAGCTCACGAAGCTTCGCCAAAAACAAAAACCCGATGCCAAGCGCGATAAATCCGCACGTCGCCTCGCTTAAAAATGGCGTCGCGAGCGCCAAAGCGAAGGCGAGGAAAGCGGCTAAATTTTTGTAGATAAAATTTGGAATAAAAACGGCGTCCTTCAGCCCGCCCTCTCTTAGCGCTTCGTTGCCGATGACGACGCTTATGCGGTAGCTTACGACGGCGATTGCCGCGACGTTGATATGCACGAAGCTGAGCAGAAATTTTTCATCCGCGCTTGCGCCATAGGCCGCAGAGCAGGCGCAAAACGCCGCTAAGACCGCTAGGATGCTAAAATTATTCGAGTTTTTATCCAGCCATAAAAGCCGCGCCGCAAAGATGAAAAATATCGCCCAAAACAGCCCCACAATCGCCGCCGCAAGCCGTAAATTTAAAAAGCTCGCGATAAAAGCCGCGATAAGGCAGGCGGCAAAAGCAAGCGAGACGGGCTTTAGCGAGCCCTCGAAGTTCGTCCAATCGGGCAGCGCGGTAAGCAAAAACGCCGCGTAGATGCACGAAGGCGCCAAAAACAGAAAGTAAAACTTATGAGCGCTCACATAATCGATCTCAAGCGCGTCCGGCGCCAAAAAGCTAAGCGCGCCCAGCGCCGCAAAAAAGCAGGCGCAAAGAACGAAGGCGCGCATCGGATGGGAGAAAAAATTCCTAGCGCGCTCATCTTTAAATTTAGGCGCGTAAAAGCCTAGCTCTTGCTGCTGTGCTGGGCACGGCTCCGGATTTTTGAGCTCCTGCGGCGAAACGGGCTCGGTTCGGTCTTGCGTGGAATTGGTCTTAAAATTCCGATCGGAATTTTTAGCGCTTTGCGAGAAGTCCCAAATAGAATTCGGCTCGGCATGGCTCTGCGCGAAACTGGATTTAAAATTTTGACTTTGATCGGCGCTTCTGGCACTCTGCAAGAAGCTTAGCGGTAAATTTCGCTCATAATTTTGAGCGCCCTGCGAGAAACCCAGCTCGGAGCTGCTTTGTGAGAAACCATGAGTGGAATTTTGATCGTAGCTTTTAGCGCTTTGCAAGAAATCATGTGCGAAATTTGGATTTTTAAAGCTTTGCGCTGGCTCGGCGTCCGAATTGCGAGCTGAATTTTTGAAATTTCGCGTAAAATTTGAAGCGTAAATTTTAAAATTTCGCGTAGAAATTCCGTCTAAATTTTTAAAATAATCTGCGCCAAATCCATAACGCAGACGGGCGTCTGGGTTCGCACCAAATCTGCAATGTGGGCAGGTGGCACGAGCAGGGCGATCGGATACGCGCTGCAAAGGATCGCTCGCGTTAGGGCTGAGCCGTGAGCTGGGACTCGCGCTGGGATCGCGGCGTGAGCGGGTATCTTGGTTTGTGCCAACGCGCCGTAAGCCTGCGCTAACGCTGCAGTACGTATCGCTGCTAAATTTCGCCGAATTTCGCGCTGCAAAGCCGCAGCGCGCTGCGCCGTCCAAAAGCACGCTCACGCTATAATCGCAGTTCGCACGGCTACGCAGCTCGTATTTTGGTGCGATAAAACCACGGCGCCAGGCGTCCTGAGAAAGGCTATATCTGCTTACGCTAAGATCGCAGCATCCGATGTCCCGAAAGAACCTGCCTATGCAAGCAACGAAATCATAACATTTAGCATCTCGCAAGAGTCTATGTCCGCCTGCGCCGACATCTCGGCATCTAATACTTCGCAAGAGCCCATGCTTGCCCGCGCCGAGGTCGTCGCATCTAGCGCTCGGCAAATGTCCGTGTTCGTACGCGCCCAAATCGCGATACGTGCCAAAGCTTCGCTTGCTCGCGTCTGAGCTGCAACGTAAGTTCAAATTTTGTGCGGTATCTTCCTGTTTGCGCGCACTAAAGATAAAATTTCTACTCATAATAGCTTACTCCCCCAAACTGCTCGCTTACCACGCGCTCTTCGTACCGCTCGTCACGCGCGCTTAGCGGCTCGTCCAGGCTCACGACGCGCCTAAGCCCCATCCCTTTGGGCTCGAGCTCGATGATCTCGTGGCTTAGGCGTGCGGCTTCGAAGCGGTCGTGGGTCACCAAAAGGCAGGCAAGCCCCTCGCGCTCGATCTTTGAAACTAAAATTTCGATCAGCACGCCGCGCAGATCGCGATCCAGACCTACAAACGGCTCATCAAGCAGCGCCAGATCGCAGCCGCTAAGGATCGTGCGCAAAAATGCCGTGCGCTTTTGCATTCCGCCGCTTAGCTCGCGCGGGAATTTATTCAGATCGCTCGGGCTTAGCCCGATCTTTGCGGCGAGGGCGTAAATTTCGTTCACGCCCGCAGGGCTAAAAATTTCGATATTTTTAAGCGCCGTGAGGTTCGGCAGCAGGCGGTTTTCTTGAAACAAAAAGCTGATTTTCTTAAAGCCGTTTTCGATCTGCCCGCTTTTTTTATCCTCCAGCCCGCAGACCAGCCGCAAAAGCGAAGTCTTGCCGCAGCCGCTGGGGCCAAAAAGCGTCTTTACTTCGCCCGCGCGCAGCTGCAGCGAAAAATCTGAAATTATAACGTCGCGTAGAATTTCGTAGCGCAGATTTGAAATTTTTAGCATCATCTGCTCCACGGCATCAGTAAAATTTGAAGCGGCTTGGTCACGAGATAATCAAAAAGCGCCGTAAAGGCTATGACCAGGCACACGTAGGCCATGACCTCGACCGTATCGATATTTACGCGCGCTTCGGCGATCTTTGCGCCGATGCCGTCGTTCGCACCCAAAAGCTCCGCCATCACAAGCACCTTCGCGCCGTTGCTGACCGCGACGTAGATCGCGGGAAGCAGCCGCTCGATTAGGTGCGGCGCGTAGAGGTAGCGCAGTTTTTTTAAAATTGAGCTTTTGTAGCTGTCGAAAAGCTCGGTGTATTCGGCGCTCACGCTAGCCATCGCCTGCGCCGCGGACGCAAAAGTCATCGGCGCGACGACGATAACGACGGTAAAAAGCACACTTTTATCGCCGAAATGAAACCAAAATATCGCAAGCACGATCCAAACGATGGGCGGCGTCGAGAGAAGCACGGTAATTAGCGGGTTTAAAAAGGCTCGCAGGCTTTTGAAATACCCCGCCGCAAGCCCGCTGCAAATCCCCGCAAAAAGCGCGAGGAAGGTGCCTGCAAGCGCGCGCTTAAGCGACAAGGCCAGATCGTTTGCGGCGAAATTTTTTAAAATTTCGCACGCCTTAGAAAAAACAGCCGCGGGTTCTGGCAGAATGAGCGGCCCGTAAGCCTCGCTCGCCACTTGCCAAATGGCTATGAAAAAGCACACCGCCCCTAGGCTCGCAAAGCCGCCCCACAGATAGTCTATGACGTAAAACGCGGGGTTTTGAGCTTTGCGAATTTTATCGATTTTTAGCATAGGAAAAATTCGTCCTTAGGCATCGCGCCGCCGATGAGCTTAGGGTTAAATTCCATCAAAATTTCATAAAATTTCAAAAGCTCGTCCTTGATCTCGCTAGGCTTTTTGACGCACAAATTCGACGTATCGATACTCATAAATATCGCAGGCGGCGGTGCGGGAAAGAAATTCGTCCCGATCGCCGCGGCGCTTTGTTTGTTCGCTTTGATCCACGCAAGCGCGTCTGCTAAATCGGCGTTTAAAATTTCAAAATCCGCCTTTTTCGCGGCGTAAAAATCGGTATCTGCGATGATGCCCGCCTGCGGGATGATGGGCTTTACCGAAAACGCCTGCGCCCACATATCGCTTAAATTTGCTCCTCGTTGCACGGCGATGCCTGACACTTTGCCCTTTAAGATCATAGCGCTTGCTAGCGGCTCGACCGTGATCGCGACATCGTAGTCCTTAGCCAAAAACAGCTGCGCGCTCTCTGCGGGGCTGGCGGTGTAGTCGATGTTTAGTCCGCTAATGCCCTGCTTTTTCGCTATGGCTCGCACGATGATGTCTAGCATATCGTTTTTAAAAGGCATGACGATCTTTTTGCCCTTCAACTGCGCAAATTCCGTTATCTTCTCGCCCTTGCTCATCACGAAATTTAGCCCCTCGGTGAGGATATTTACCATACCGATCTTGCGGCCTTGATTTGCGAGGTTCACCCCCACGTTACTAGGGCTCATCATGACCTTGTACTCGCCGTTTGCCACGCCCGCGCGCAGCTGATCGGGATCGCGCCAAAGCTCGAGTTTGGCGTCGTATTTTTTGCCGATCTGCCCCTGCATGCACGCAACGCCGATGATGAGACTAGGCATCGCGGGCGCGCCGTAAATAGTAAAAGTCTCCTTTGCAAAAAGAGGGCTAGCAAGCCCGCTAGCCGCCAACGCAGACGTTAGTTTTAAGAAATTTCTTCTTTGCATATTCTCCTCTTTTCATTCCTGCCAAACGGCAAGATTTTGATAATCGATGTGCAATTATATCAAAAATAGGGGTGATTCGGTTTGATTAAGCTCAATAATCGGCTTTAAATTTTAATGCGCTAAAATTTAAAACGCCCGCAGCGGTAAAATTTTATGCTAAAATGGAGAAAATTTCAATTCAAGGACAAAAAATGAGAAGCGACATCATCAAAAAAGGCTATACGCGCGCGCCGCACAGAAGCTTGCTAAGAGCGACCGGGCTAAAGGACGAGGACTTTGAAAAGCCCTTCATCGGCGTAGCAAACAGCTTCATCGAGATCATCCCGGGCCACTTTTTCCTCAACAAATACTCTGAAATTTTAAAAGACGAGATCCACAAAAACGGCTGCGTGCCGTTTGAGTTTAACTGCATCGGCGTGGACGACGGCATAGCGATGGGGCATGCTGGGATGCTTTATAGCCTGCCTAGTCGCGAGCTGATCGCAAACTCGATCGAAACGGTGATGAACGCGCACGCCCTAGACGCTCTCGTGTGCATTCCAAACTGCGATAAAATCGTGCCGGGCATGGTGATGGGCGCACTTCGCGTGAACGTGCCTACGGTTTTCGTTAGCGGCGGCCCGATGAAAAAAGGCTACACTAAAAAAGGCGAGCCGATCGACCTATCTACGGCGTTTGAGGCGGTGGGTAAATTTGAAACCAAAGAGATCAGCGCCGAGGAGCTAAAAGAGATCGAGTGCGCCGCCTGTCCGAGCGGAGGCAGCTGCTCGGGGATGTTTACGGCAAACTCGATGAATACGCTGTGCGAAGCGATGGGTATCGCGCTAAAAGGCAACGGCACCGTGCCAGCACTTACGCCAGAGCGCGAGGAGCTCATCAGGCAGGCGGGGCGACGAATTTGCGAGATAGCGCTGGATGAAAAATACAAAATCCGCAACATCGTGAACAAAAAATCGATCCAAAACGCCCTAGTAGTCGATATGGCGATGGGCGGCAGCAGCAACACCGTGCTGCATATCCTAGCTATCGCGCGCGAAGCGGGGGTAAATTTACAGATCGCGGGGCTCAACGAGATCAGCCGCAAGATCGCGCATATCGCCAAAATCAGCCCGAGCCTGCCAAACGTGCATATGGAGGACATCGACCGCGCGGGCGGACTAAGCGCCGTGATAAATGAAATTTCGCGCCGCGATAACGGGTTGCTTGGGCTAGACGCACTAACGATAAGCGGCGAAAGCCTGGGCGAGCGCGTCGGAGCAAGCGCCATAAAGGACGAATCTGTCATCCGTAAGGTCGAAAACGCCTACTCGCAGGTCGGTGGGCTGGCGGTTTTGTTTGGAAATTTAGCCGAGCAGGGCTGCGTCATCAAGACCGCGGGCATCATCGGCGAGCGTAAATTTAGCGGCAAGGCTGTCTGCTTTAACAGCCAAGACGAGGCGATAGAGGGGATCTCAAGCGGCAAGGTAAACAAAGGCGACGTGGTCGTCATCCGCTACGAAGGGCCGCGCGGAGGCCCGGGCATGCAGGAGATGCTAAGCCCAACGAGCCTAATCATGGGGCGAGGTCTCGGCGCAGACGTGGCTCTCATCACGGACGGCAGGTTTAGCGGCGCGACTAGGGGGCTAAGCGTCGGACACGTGAGCCCCGAAGCTGCCGAGGGCGGTATGATCGGGCTGCTGCAAGATGGCGACATCATCG
>NZ_CALHHT010000375.1 GCF_938031315.1 uncultured Campylobacter sp. | reverse complement strand
GTTGTAGAGCAACTAAGCGTTAGCCCGGATCAGGTTAAGCTAGATTCGAAAATTATCGAGGATTTGGGCGCGGACTCTCTTGACGTAGTTGAGCTTGTAATGGCTTTAGAGGAAAAATTCGGTATCGAGATCCCCGATAGCGAGTCTGAAAAATTAGTAAGCATTAAAGACGTAGTAGATTATATAGAAAATTTGCCTAAGAAATAAAATTTTAAGGAAGCAGTTTTGAAACGAGTCGTAGTAACGGGCATCGGGATGGTAACCTCTCTCGGGCTTGACAAACAGAGCAGTTTTGAAAATATCTGTAACGGAAAAACCGGGGTTGATAAAATTTCGCTCTTTGACGCTAGCGAATTTCCAGTTCAAATTGCAGCTGAAGTAAAAGGTTTCGATCCTTCGAGCATAATCGAGGATGGAAAAGAGATAAAAAAGATGGATAGATTTATCCAACTCGGGCTTAAAGCTGCGGGCGAAGCCATAGATGACGCTAAATTTAGTGATTTCGATAGCGACGAATTCGGCGTTAGCTCCGCTAGCGGTATCGGCGGTTTACCGAACATCGAGATAAACGCCAATACCTGCTTGCAGCGCGGTCCTAGACGAATTTCTCCGTTTTTTATCCCTTCTGCGTTAGTAAATATGCTCGGCGGCTTTGTTTCAATATATTACAACTTAAAAGGCCCGAATTTATCCAGCGTCACGGCTTGTGCGGCTTCTGCGCATGCGATTATGGACGCTGCGAGAGTTATTATGATCGGCGAAGCACAAAAGATGCTCGCAGTGGGTGCTGAGGCTGCGGTTTGTCCCGTAGGTATCGGCGGATTTGCCGCGATGAAGGCGCTTTGCGCTAGAAACGACGATCCTGCGCACGCTTCACGTCCGTTTGATGCGGAGCGAAACGGCTTTGTAATGGGTGAAGGTGCGGCGGCTTTGGTTTTAGAAGAGCTAGAGGACGCAAAAGCGCGCGGCGCTAAAATTTACGGCGAGCTCGTAGGATTCGGCGCTAGCGGCGATGCTTATCATATCACTTCGCCTAGCCTAGACGGCCCTATCCGCGCTATGAAAAAGGCCTACGAGATGGCGGGACGCCCGAAGATTGATTATATAAACGCTCACGGAACGTCCACCGCGATAAACGATAAAAACGAAACCGCGGCGTTAAAAGAGCTTTTCGGCGAGGGCAAAGTGCCTGCAGTCAGCTCCACCAAGGGCCAGCTAGGACACTGCCTAGGCGCTGCCGGAGCGGTAGAGGCTGCGATCAGCCTTTTAGCGATGCAAAACGGCATTATACCGCCTACAATAAATCAAATTTCAAAAGATCCCGATTGCGATTTGGACTATGTGCCAAACGTTGCCAGAAAAGCTAAACTCGATTGCGTTATGAGCAATAACTTCGGTTTCGGCGGCACAAACGCATCGCTTATTTTCAAAAGAGTGGATTAATGGCGAACTATCTGGATTTTGAAAAGCCTATAAAGCAGATCGACGAGGACATCACCGCTGCTAAAATTCGCGGCGATGAGGACGCGGTCGAAATTTTAAATAAGAACCTCGAAAAAGAAATTTCCAAAGTTTATAAAAATTTAAACGAATACCAAAGGCTTCAGCTTGCGCGCCACCCGGATCGCCCTTATGCGATCGATTATATTCGCGCGCTTTTACAAGACGCTAGGGAGCTTCACGGCGACCGCGCCTTTAGAGACGATCCGTCGATCGTGTGTTATCTGGGTATTATGGGCAACCGTAAAATTGCCGTGATTGCCGAGCAGAAGGGTCGCGGCACCAAAAATAAGCTGAAGCGAAATTTCGGTATGCCCCATCCGGAGGGCTATCGCAAGGCTCTGCGCGTGGCGAAACTTGCAGAGAAATTTAACCTTCCGATTCTATTTTTGATCGACACTCCGGGCGCATATCCGGGGCTCGGTGCCGAGGAGCGCGGCCAAAGCGAGGCTATCGCGCGAAATTTATATGAACTCAGCGATCTTAAAACCCCTACGATCGCCGTCGTTATCGGCGAGGGCGGCAGCGGCGGAGCTTTAGCGATCGGCGTGGCCGATC
>NZ_CALHHT010000374.1 GCF_938031315.1 uncultured Campylobacter sp. | reverse complement strand
TCGCGCAAAAAGCTCGTTTTTAAAATTTTCTGCCGCATCCTCTGAGCGCTCTGTGATAAATTCTACGATCTTGCTAAGCTGCGCGCGAAATATTTTAGACTGGATTATTTTCAATTTTTCCAGCCCTTGCCTAGCTCCTCAAAACCGCTTAGATCGCCGTTCGCGTATGATTTTAAGTCCGCATCCATTCCGTTTTTTATCTCGTCGTAACTTTCGCCTGATCTAAACTCCGATAAAATCGTTTCTAAATTTTTCTCGCCGCTTAGAGTGATCTGCGCGGAGGGATCGATTTTTAAAAAAAGTTTCTTAAAAGTTTCGAGAGTATCGCGATCGACGCCGCTTTGGATCTGCATAGTGATCATTTTAGCTCCTTAAATTTTAGCGATTATAGCAGCTCATAGCTAAATTTAAAATTCCAACCGTTTTAGAGCCAAAGCTCGAGAAAATTTTAAAATTTATGCCTGCTAGATCGAATTTCGCTTCCTCATATGAACCGTGAAGTGCTCCGACGCGTCCTTAAAGCCGCACTTTTTTAGGAATTCTCCGGCGCCCTCAGCCTTATGTAGAGGGGTCACGACAAAGGTGGTGGTGTGCGCAAAGCGTTTATTAAAGGCATTCACGAGCGCCGTGCCGATACCGCGCCTTTGATAATCTTTATGAACTATCACGCAGTAAAGATAGCTCGTAGCGAAGTTGTCGCGGTCGCAAAACGCCTCCAGCACCCCCACGGTCTTGCCCTGCGTTTTGGCGATCGCCACGTAATCATAGGTGCGCCATACTCTGTATGTCTCGTGCGGCGGCACGGAGGCTGCGTTTTGTTCCGTATCCCAGCCGATCGAGATCATTATCTCATCCAGATCGCTAGGCTTAAAATCGGCGGAATTTTCTAAAATTTCAAACTCCATCTTCGCTCCTTAATTGAAATAGCTTTTCAAATCGCAAGTATATCGCCGTAGCTTTAAAACGGCATTAAATATCAATTAGCGGCTCTTGCGGCGAGGTTTAAATTTTAAAATTTAAAGGCGCGGCAGGGCGCGGTGCGTAAATTTAGACCCGAATCTAAAATTCTAACCATTTACCGCAATTTGATATAAACTCGGCAAAATTTTCCCAAGGATCCCCGATGCAAACGCTTGATTTTCACGTCCATCTGCTAAGCAAGGAGGTGCGCTTCGACCGCCCTTACGACAGGCTCGCGCTGCGCCTTTTCGGCAGGCGCTTCGGCATAGACGTATCGCGCGCGATCAAAGAGCCATATGAAGCCTATGTGGACGCTCTGCTCGGCGGGCTTAGAGCTTCGAAATACGTTAAAAAGGCGGTGCTTTTCGGCGTGGATGCTAAATTTAGCGACGCGGGCGAGCTAATCCATCGCGATAAGACCGTCTGTGCGGACAACGACAGCGTGTTTGAAATTTATCAAAAAAACCCAGATCTCATCGTGCCGTTTTTTAGCATCAATCCGAAGCGAGCGGACGCGCTCGATGAGATCGATCGCTGCTTCGAGCTCGGATTTAAGGGGGCGAAATTTTTACAAAACTATTGGGATCTGGATACGAGGCTGCCTTGCTACGTGCCGTATTTTGAAAAGCTCGCTAAGCTCGGCTTGCCGCTGGTGATCCACGTCGGCAACGAAAGCTCGGTGCCTAGCACGCGCCGCTGCGAGGCGCTGGAGATGATCTACGCGCCGCTTGAGCTGGGCGTTACGACGGTGTGCGCGCACATGGCGATTAACTATGAGTATTCGCATATTTTTCGTGCGCTCTCGCGTCGCCCGCGAAATTTCGGACACGATTATTTCGCGCTTTTGGCGCTTCTGCGCACGCACAAAAACCTCTACGCCGACGTTTCTGCTCTGATGACGCCGGTGCGCGCGAAAGCCCTGCCGCATCTGGCGAGCCAAACGGACGTGCACTCGCGCCTGCTTTACGCTTCGGACTTTCCGGTGCCATATTCTGCAATATACAACACCTACGATCTGCGCCTGTCGCAGCGTATCGCGCTGCATAAAGAGCCCAACCCTTTCGATCGCAACGCGCGCGGACTGCTCGCGTATTTCGGCGAGGATAGCGAGTTGTGGAGCAACTACAAAAAAATTCTGCCCTTTGCGTAGACGGTGAAATTCGGGCGTGCGGTTAGAATTTAGCGTGTTTGCAGCTTTTTTTGCGGAGCGGCACACGCCGCGCAGGTGCGGCGAACACGACGTAACGCGCGCAAAAAACGTAGCAGCGAGCGGCTCGGCGTAGTCGCGGAAAGCAGAGCGCATGTCGCTCAAAGCGGGGTAGAGAGCTGATAATGAAGCATGCGCCGCGGAATTCCGCAGGGCAAAATTCCGCAAACGGTAATTCGCAAAATTCTGCAATTCCGCCGCCGCAAATTCAGCAGGTATCGGCTTGGTGCGCCCACCCGACGCTAAATTTTAAAATTTAAACCGAGCGGCGTGTATCGTAGCGCCGAAGCGCTCTTTGGTGCAGTGTAAATTTTGAAATTTCAGCGGTAAATTTGGATCGTAGGTGCACTAAATGAAACGGCGAGATCATACACGGCGCGCGTTGCTGTTTAAATTTAGCTCGCAGGCGCGCTAAATCCTAGCCGCGACATGATTTGCTTTAAATTTTATAACGACGGCTTGCTTTAAATTTTAAACCGCTAGCGCAATCTGCAAAAATTTAGCGCTATCCTGCCTGAAATTCGCATTACGCCGTGCCGCCTGTGCCGCATCGACGTCGAGTCGTATGATTTACGCTCAAAACTGATTCGCACTTATCAAAAGCCGCTAAAGCACCGACGACGCGCTGTGCCATTTGCGCCGAATTGCGCTGCACCATTCTTGTCGCATTACTTGCGCTATAAAATTTTAACGTAGGTTTGTTTTAAATTTCATTGCATCGCACAAAAAACCGTTGCGCGAGAAATTATAACGGCGGCTCGCTTTAAATTTACGTTTCGTGCCGCTTCTTGGCTAGTTTCTTTTAATCTCTCACCGCACTTTATTCTGTCACTAAATTTTAAAATTTGCTCGAATTTTAGGAGTTTACCAGCTTTAAAAGCGCCTTTGAAATTCTTGCGATCTCATCTTGCATATGCCCGCCCGGATTTTGCTCAAACTCCGCTTTTGCGCCCGCGCCGCGGCATTTTGCGATGAAATTTCGCGCCGTCTCGCCGCAGAGTGCTCCGCGCGGATTTTTCGGGTTCATCTCGGCCTCGCCCAAGGACGCGTAGACGTGCGCCAGCCCCCTTTGCGGCGAGTGTGCGGCGACGAAGGCGTCAAATCCGCCGAACCAAAACGACGCCGAGACGCAGGCGATCTTTTGAAATTTATCGCTCGCAAATGCCGCATACGCGCTAAAAAGCCCCGCCAGCGAGTATCCCGCGCAGGCTCGCCACGCAGGCTTTCTCGCGCCGAATACGTGCCGCTCGATACGCGGGATCAGCTCGTCCGTAAATTTTTCTAAGTGCGCCGCGCCTCCGCCTGCGAAATCGCGCACCCCCTTAAACGGCGATTTTGCCGCCCACGGACTAAGCTTATCGCCCCACTGCGCCTCGTTTAGATAGATCGCTGCGAGCACGAAATCCGCGTCGCTTCGTCGCGAGACGAGTTCGTAAATTTCGCCCACACTGGCCACGCTAAACTCCAAGGCGTGCAGGTAGATGATCGGTGCGGACGCGGCTTCTTTTGTAAAGGAGGGCGCAGCCGCAAAAGACGGCGCGTGCGGGGCGAAAATTTCTACGCGCAGGCCGTCAAATTCCAAACTTTGCATCGCTAAAGCCTTAAAAGTTATTAAAATTTAATAGAATTTTGTGTAAAATCACCGAATTTAACACTAGAGGAACTTAAAATTGGCTTTGATCGAGCTTATCGATGTTACGAAAAAATTCGGCTCTCACGTCGTTTTAGACGGCGTAAATTTCGCATTGGACGCTAACGAGCGCGTAGCCGTGATCGGTAAAAACGGCGGCGGCAAATCCACGCTGATGAAGATCGTCGCGGGGCTGTGCGAGATCGACGAGGGGCGTGTGATCACTCAAAATGGGCTAAATATCCAGATGCTCGCTCAAACGCCGAAATTTGAAGACAATCTCTCGGTCAAAGACGCGTTGCGAAGGGAGCTAGCCGAAATTTACGCCGCCCTTAGCGAATATGACACGATCTCGAGCGAAATCGCCGCACAGCCCGAAAACAAGGAGCTTTTGGCGCGCCAAGACGAGCTGATTAAATTTATCGAGGCCAAGGACGGCTGGCAGATCGACAATAAGATCGAGCAGGTGCTGCAAAATTTCGGGCTTAAAATTTACGAAAACCGCTCCGTCTGTACGCTTAGCGGCGGCGAAATTCGTCGCGTGGCGCTGGGCGCGCTGGTGCTTAAAAAGCCCGACGTGCTGCTGCTGGACGAGCCCACGAACCACCTCGACGTCTATATGGTGAAATTTCTAGAGGACATGCTGCTTAGCTCGAAGCAGACGATCGTTTTTATCAGCCACGATCGCTACTTCATCGACCGCTTGGCGACGCGCAGTATCGAGATCGAAGAGGGTAAAATTTCAAATTTCGACGGCGGATACGAGAACTATCTGAGGCGCAAGCAGGAGATGCTTGCTTCGCTCGAAAAGTCCCACGAGACGCTGCTTAAACAGCTGCGCGCCGAGGAGGAGTGGCTGCACCGCGGTGTAAAGGCGCGCCTAAAGCGTAACGAAGGGCGTAAGGCGCGCATCATGCAGATGAGGCAGGATGCGAAGAAAAACCCGGGCGCGATCCGTCGCGTGCGGCTCGAGCTGGAGCGCGCGAGCAGGAGCTTTAACGGCACGGGCGGCGACAATCGCAAAAAGATGCTTTTTGAATGCACGAATATCGGTAAAATTTTAAACGGTAAGGTGCTTTTCAAGAGCTTTTCGGCGCGGGTTTTGCAGGGCGAGCGTATCGGCATCGTAGGCGCTAACGGCGCTGGCAAAAGCACTCTGCTTAAAATTCTACTCGGTCGCAGCAAGATCGATGCGGGCGAGATCAAACGCGGCGAGATCAGGATCGGCTACTTCGATCAGACCCGCAGCGGCATCACGGACGATAAAAGCATAATCGAAATTTTCTGCCCCAACGGCGGCGATCACATAAGCGTCCGCGGCAGCTACATGCACGTCTATGGGTATTTGAAAAATTTCTTGTTTCCGAAGGAGTTTTTAGATAAGCCCGTGGGCGTGCTTAGCGGCGGTGAAAAGAACCGCCTGGCGCTTGCGAAGCTCTTTACCGAGCAGTACGATTGCCTGATCTTGGACGAGCCGACGAATGATCTTGATATCGCGACGATCAATATTTTGGAGGACTACCTGCTAAGCTTCGAAGGTGCGGTAATCATCGTAAGCCACGATCGCTATTTCATCGATAAGATCACGAATAAGCTTTGGGTTTTTGAAAAAAATGGCACGATCGATCAAATTCAAATGCCCTATTCGCAGTATTTGGAGTTTGAAGACGAGATGGCGGAGATTGACCAGATCGAGGCCGACGCTGGCGCGAGCGCAGACGAAGGCGGCCGCGAAAACAAAAAGGAGAAAACGAGCGCCGCCAAACTTAGCTACAAACAGAATAAAATTTTAGAGGAGTATCCCGCTAAAATCGAGGCTATCGAGGCGCGCATAAAAGAGCTAAATCACGCGCTTTCGACGCCTGAAATTTATCAAAAGCTCGGTATGCAGGGGCTTTTTGAAGAACTTGAAGAAAAAAGAGGAACGTTAAACAGTATGGAAAATGAATATTACGAAGTGCTTTCGCTCGCCGAGAGCCTAAAGTAGGCGCGATGGTTTGGTTTTTGATCTTTTTATACGCGCTTTACACGATTTATAAAATTTCGCTCGATCTGCTTGAGCTAAGCTTCATCCGCGCCAAGCTAAAAGAGCCTGCGGTAGTGCTTAGCGAGGAGGATTATCGCAAGGCGGGCGAGGTCGGCGCGGTAAATTTAAAATTTAATATATTTTCGCACTGCTTTTCGTTTGCGGTGGCGCTTATTTGGATACTTGCGGGCGCGGGCGCGTTACAGCGCGCGATATATGATCTAGCTGGCGACGGGATTTTTGCGCAGAGCTGCTTCGTAACGGCGTTTTTAATCATCGGCGGCGCGATATCGCTTCCGCTTGAAATTTATAAAACCTTCGTCAAAGATCGCCGCCTAGGCTTTTCCACGATAACGCCCGCCGTTTTCGTAAAAGACGCGCTAAAATCGCTCGCGCTCACGCTCATTTTCGGCTTTGCGGTAGCCTCTGCGCTCGTTTTTTGCGTAAACAGCTTGGACGCGCATTGGTGGGTCTGGGGCTTTCTGCTAAGCTTCGGCATAGTTTTACTGATAAATTTAATCTATCCGACCGTTATCGCGCCGCTGTTTAATAAGATGCAGCCGCTAGAGCAAGGCGAGCTAAAAGAGCGCATAGAGGGGCTTTTGCAGCGCTGCGGCTTTAAAAGTAGTGGCGTTTTTACGATCGACGCGAGCAAGCGCGACAAACGCCTAAACGCCTATTTCGGCGGCTTCGGAGCGACGAAAAAGGTCGTGCTTTTCGACACGCTCATAGACAAGCTGAGCGAGGATGAAATTTTAGCCGTTTTAGGGCACGAGCTCGGGCATTTCAAACACGGCGACATTTTAAAAAATTTAGCGCTTAGCTTCGTGCTTTTGGGCGTGACGTTTGCGGTATTCGGAAACCTCCCCGCAGGCGTGTTCGGCGCGCTAGGACTTAACGCGGACGGCGGCGCGACGCTGGTTTTTATGATTTTGTTTGCGCCGATTTTGCATGCGTTTTTTGAGCCTGTAATCTCCAAGCTTAGCCGCATGCACGAATTTAGTGCAGACCTGCATGGCGCTAGCATGCAGGATAAAAAGAGCATGATCGGCGCGCTAAAGAAGCTGGGCAGCGAAAACAAGGCGTTTCCGCTCGCTCATAAAATTTACGCCGCGGTGTATCATTCGCACCCGAGCCTGTACGAGCGCATAAGAGAGCTTGATGAGGATCGCTGAGGCGCTAAGATGGGGCTTGGGGCAGTGCGGCTCAAAATACGTCGCGCGCGAAATTTTAAAGCTTTGCGAGCGACTTAGCGACGAAGAGCTAGTCCTAAGATGCTCGGAAGAGCTCGCGCATGAAGCGGAATTTCGCGCTAAGATCGTTGAATTTAAAGACGGCCGCCCGCTTGAATACATCACGCAAAGCTGCGAGTTTATGGGCTTTAAATTTTACGTCGACGAGCGGGTGCTGATACCGCGCTGCGAGACCGAAATTTTAGTAAAAAAGGCACTTGCTTTGGCGCAGAGCTTGGGCGAGCCGCGCATTTGCGAGATCGGCACGGGCAGCGGCATAATCGCTATCTGCTTAAAAAAGCTCCTTCCTTCTTGCCGTATCACGGCTAGCGACATCAGCGCGGATGCGCTTGAGGTAGCGCGCGCAAACGCCGCGAGCTTAGGCGCGGACGTCGAGTTTGTGCACTGCGCCTACGCGGATGAGATCGCGGGCGAGTTTGATCTCATCGTCTCAAATCCTCCATACATCGCAAACTCCTACGCATTGGACGCGCGCGTACTGCAAGAGCCGAAACAGGCGCTGTTTGGCGGCGAGAGGGGGGATGAAATTTTAAAACGCATCGTGCTGATCGCCGCACGGCGCGCAAAATTTTTAGCCTGCGAGATGGGCTACGATCAAAAGCAGAGTTTGTCGGCGTTTTTGCGCGAGCAGGGCTTTATGGCGGAATTTTACAAAGATTTGGCGCAGTTTGATCGCGGATTCGTCGCGCGAAATTTAAACAGATCGTAGGCGCGCCGTGCAAAGCTCGCAACTACGCAGACTGCTTTATTACAAAGCGTTCGGCTATCGCTACGTAAGCGCCGAAATTTTAAGCGGCAGCGCGCGATTTTTCAAGGCGCTGGACGCGCTGCAATCAGCTACCGCCGAGTGCAATCTTTGCGAGCTTGCTAAAACGCGCACGGGAAGCGCCGAGCAAAATTTTAAAAATTTCAAAACTATCAAAAATTTTAAAACCCCCGCGAATGTAAAACTTATGATCGTGGCTCTTGCACCGGGCGCCGACTGGGGTTTTGGCGGCGGTTTGGAGGCTGAGGTAGCAGCGGCACTGGATCAAATTTGCGCGCCCGAGCAGATCTATTTTAGCTTTCTGATAAGGTGCGCAGTGCCGCAAAATAGGCGCATAAGCTCGGAAATAATTTTAAAATGCGCGCCCTATCTGACCGACGAGATCAAAATTTTAAAGCCCAAAGTCGTGCTCTGCCTGGGAGAGCTCTGCTGCAAAATCGTGCTGCGAAACGGCGATCTAGCGGGCATGGACGCGCTGCACGGCTCGGTCTTTAACGAGGGCGGCATCAGCTTCGTGCCGAGCTTCGATCCCGCATTCATCGCGCAAAATCCGAGCAAGGCGGAGCTTTTCAAAGAGGATCTGCAAAAGATAAAAGAGCTGCTGTGAGGCGCATTTGAGCGCTTTTTGCGTGCTTTTTGCGTGCTTTTTGCGTGCTTTTGATTTTGCGCGCGGCTTTTGTGCGGGCGCCTAGTTTGTGGATTGCGCCTATGCGGATAAGATCGCTGGCGAGTTTGATCGGCTTAAATTTCACGGACGAGCGGGATTTGGCGAAAAAATACGGACTTGAACCGCGGCGAGTTTAAATTTAAGGGCGATAAAATTTCATAAAGCGGCGGAGTAGGGCAAAATTTAACGCCATTGCAAAATTCCGATATTTCAAATTTTGATTTTTATTTGGCTATTTGGGGCGTGCGAGGGGTTTATGTCGCGGCATAGCGTTAAATTTAAACCTCAGTGTCGAGCAAAATTTTATGTCGTAAAATTTTATCTAGCCTGCAAATTTTATTTTGCCTAAGAGCTCTGCGCATTCTTAGATTTTACGCCTAAGGTCGGTCTGCGATATGTTTGTGCCGCATACGACTAGGTAAATTTGAACCCGCGAAATAAATTTATCTCAAAGATTTGAAAAATTCTAAAATTTCGGCGCTAAATTTGATCGGTCTGCCGTCTTTTACGAAGGCGATTTTTACGTCCTGCGCGTATAAAAGCTCGCTGAAATCCGTGTTTTTAATATCTTTGATCTTGTAAATTCCTTGCCGCAAAAGGGCGCTGGCGTTTTTGAGCGCGGCTAGGCTCGTGCGAATTTCAAGCGTGTCGCCGAGGCGCGCGGGGCGCAGAAATTTGGCGCAAAGCTCGCTAACTACGAAGTGTGCGTCCGCGCGCGCGAAGTCCACCCCTGCCTGCATAAGCGCCTCGCTGCGCGCCCGCTCGCAAAATTTTATATAGTTGGCGTGATACACGATGCCTTGCGCGTCGGTGTCTTCGTAGTAAATTCTAATCTTCATCCCGCGCGTCTTTCGCCGCCGCGACATCTCTCGCAGCCAGGGCGGGGAGGATTTTTGCGAAAAATAGCACCGTTTGAAACACGATGATGAGTTTCATGCACCACTCGCTAGCCGCGTGGATTTGGGCAAATTCCGGCGTCATCGTCGCTTCTGCACCGATCTTTTGGGCATTTATGACGTAGTCAGTAAAGTAAAGCACGAAAAGTAGGGCTAAGATGATATTTACTAGCGTCAGCATCAGGGTCGAAAGGCGCAAGCGAAAGGATTGCGATTTGTTGTTGTTGAAATTTATCATCTCAAAAACGAGGCAGATGACCGAGACTGCGATGAGGATGCCGCCGTATTTTACGAAGATCTCGCTCATTAGCTTGCCGCTTTGGAAGTGCGATAACACGCCATCTCCGATAATCTGCTGCGGGAAAAATACCACGGGCGCGACGAGTGCGCCGAGCGAGAGCTCGATGCCGATAAGGGCTGCGATGATGAAGATATAGATAGAAAAAATTGCGCGCATAAAGATCCTTTTAAATTTTGATAAATTTTAAATCGGACGTGATTATAGCGAAATCTTATAATCGTGCGCTTAAGTGTTTTGCAAGCAGGTTTTATGCGCGAACGGGTGCGGTCGGCGGTCGCGAATTGCGGCATATCGCGGTATAATCAAATTTTAGTTTGGATGCGGTCGTTTGCGAAATTTATAAAATTTTTACGGAGGCTGGAGATGAAATTTGTCTCAGGCATGCTAAGCATAAAATTTCATTGTATGAAATTTAAAATTTTCCAAATCGTTTTTTAAAATTTCTACCAATTATTCAGCCCCCTTTAAGCATCGCTCTTGTATAATCACAATTCTGTTTCGCACCGAGCCGAACCTGCTTTCTTAACTCTTAAGTCCTAGTAGTTTTAGCCTTTTAGCGAACGCGTTTTTTAAAATTTTAACTGTTAAAAACAAATATCTTTAGTCAATCTTTGAAATCTAAACAAGTGATCGATTGAGCCTATGGATTTAGATCTATTAAAGGGTTTAAGTCCATAAAAACAATGTTACAAAAACATAAAGTTTTTAGATTAAAAACTTCATATCGACTCTCTAAAGCTTGATTCAATTATTTGAATTTAAACTAACTAACCGTTGGTTTTTAAATTTAATTATGCAGATAATAGGTTTTATCTGCATAATATACGCCGCTTCCGATAGAAGCGGTGTGCTTTAGAGGTTTCCAAAGGGCGTAGCTCTTTGGTCGCAAAGACTAGCTTCGCTAGTCTGCGAAATCAAATAAATATGGAGAGTTTGATCCTGGCTCAGAGTGAACGCTGGCGGCGTGCCTAATACATGCAAGTCGAACGGAATTTAAAAGAGCTTGCTCTTTTAAATTTAGTGGCGCACGGGTGAGTAATATATAGCTAATCTGCCCCTTGCTGGAGGACAACAGTTAGAAATGACTGCTAATACTCCATACTCCTTTTTACCATAAGATAAATCGGGAAAGAATTTCGGCAAGGGATGAGACTATATCGTATCAGCTAGTCGGTGGGGTAACGGCCTACCGAGGCTATGACGCGTAACTGGTCTGAGAGGATGATCAGTCACATTGGAACTGAGACACGGTCCAAACTCCTACGGGAGGCAGCAGTAGGGAATATTGCGCAATGGGGGAAACCCTGACGCAGCAACGCCGCGTGGAGGATGACACTTTTCGGAGCGTAAACTCCTTTTGTTAGGGAAGAATAATGACGGTACCTAACGAATAAGCACCGGCTAACTCCGTGCCAGCAGCCGCGGTAATACGGAGGGTGCAAGCGTTACTCGGAATCACTGGGCGTAAAGGACGCGTAGGCGGATTATCAAGTCTCTTGTGAAATCTAACGGCTTAACCGTTAAACTGCTTGGGAAACTGATAATCTAGAGTAAGGGAGAGGCAGATGGAATTCTTGGTGTAGGGGTAAAATCCGTAGATATCAAGAAGAATACCTATTGCGAAGGCGATCTGCTGGAACTTAACTGACGCTAATGCGTGAAAGCGTGGGGAGCAAACAGGATTAGATACCCTGGTAGTCCACGCCCTAAACGATGTATACCGGTTGTTGCTGTGCTAGTCACGGCAGTAATCCACCTAACGGATTAAGTATACCGCCTGGGGAGTACGGTCGCAAGATTAAAACTCAAAGGAATAGACGGGGACCCGCACAAGCGGTGGAGCATGTGGTTTAATTCGAAGATACGCGAAGAACCTTACCCGGACTTGATATCTAACAAATCATCCAGAGATGGAAGAGTGTCTGCTTGCAGAAATGTTAAGACAGGTGCTGCACGGCTGTCGTCAGCTCGTGTCGTGAGATGTTGGGTTAAGTCCCGCAACGAGCGCAACCCACGTCATTAGTTGCTAACGGTTCGGCCGAGCACTCTAATGAGACTGCCTTCGTAAGGAGGAGGAAGGTGTGGACGACGTCAAGTCATCATGGCCCTTATGTCCGGGGCGACACACGTGCTACAATGGCATATACAATAAGACGCAATATCGTAAGATGGAGCAAATCTAAAAAATATGTCCCAGTTCGGATTGGAGTCTGCAACTCGACTCCATGAAGCCGGAATCGCTAGTAATCGTAGATCAGCCATGCTACGGTGAATACGTTCCCGGGTCTTGTACTCACCGCCCGTCACACCATGGGAGTTGATTTCACTCGAAGCGGGAATGCGAAATTCGCTACCCTCCACAGTGGAATCAGCGACTGGGGTGAAGTCGTAACAAGGTAACCGTAGGAGAACCTGCGGTTGGATCACCTCCTTTCTAGAGTACAAATAGATATCCTCTCACAAGGTATCTATCATAAAGTCTTAGCGCTAACATATGCTTAGCTCTAAGCATGCTCAATCGAGCTTGTTTAGGTTTGAGAGATTGACGGCTAATAAATTTGTCTAATTCCTTGAACTGCCTAGACAAAAACCTAAATTTATAATCTATGAGAAATAAAATTTCAAAATAACTCTTTATAACTTTAGGTGGGCGCGCAAAGCGTTGCTTTCGCTCAAAGACTAGCCATCTAGTCTGCGAAGTAAAGGATGAATGGGGAATTAGCTCAGCTGGGAGAGCGCCTGCTTTGCACGCAGGAGGTCAGCGGTTCGATCCCGCTATTCTCCACCATAAGATATTTGTAATGTAGATCTAAATAGAGAATTTTAACCAAGCCTAGTTCAAATATATCAAGATTTATTAAATTTAACAAATTTGATCAAGCTACCATAACTTAAAATTTTCTATTTAGGTTTACCCTAAACGTTCTTTAAAGTACCATTGTTAAAGTCACAATCAAGTTTTAATAAAACAATTTTACAGGACTTGTTAAAGCTTTGATTATTCGAAGTGATGCCAAGCCTTTAGCTTTATTATGTTATCCAAAGCTAAAAGCTAAGATCAATACACGCTTATAGAGCTTAACTTACTTTATGAGTTTGATCTCTTTCCGTCTTAATTCGAGTTAATCAAATACTATAGAATAAATTTAACGCTTCGGTTTTTATAAGGATAGGGTATATTTAAAAGCTCTTATCCGTAGACCAAATGCTTAGTTAGATCGATTTTATCTTTAGCAAGGAAGTAATGCGAATTAGAATATATAAATAAATCTAATAACTTCTTTACCGATTATGATCCGAAATAAAGCTTTAGAATTTGCTTTATTGCAAATTTTACGGCAACGCCGAAAGCGTTGCTGTGCTTTAGGTGAGGTGGGGGAGCGCTTGCGCTCCCCGTCGGAGCAAGAGCTTTGCTCTTGCGAGAAGTACTAAAAAAGGTAAGCTACTAAGAGCGAACGGTGGATGCCTTGGCTAGTAGAGGCGATGAAAGACGTGCCAGGCTGCGATAAGTCTCGGGGAGCCGTCAAGGGGCTTTGATCCGGGAATTTCTGAATGGGGCAACCCAATACATAGCGATATGTGTTACCATTAATGGAGCCAACGCGGGGAACTGAAACATCTAAGTACCCGCAGGAAGAGAAATCAATAGAGATTACGCTAGTAGCGGCGAGCGAACGCGTAAGAGGGCAAACCACTAGTTTACTAGTGGGGTTGTAGGACCGCAACATAGACTAGGATCTGATAATAGAACAATCTGGAAAGGTTAGGCATAGAGGGTGATACTCCCGTATATGAAATCACATCCTTACTTAGCGGTATCCTGAGTAGGACGGGACACGTGAAATCCTGTCTGAAGCCGGGTCGACCACGATCCAACCCTAAATACTACTACTAGACCGATAGCGTACAAGTACCGTGAGGGAAAGGTGAAAAGAACGGCGGTGAGCCGAGTGAAATAGAACCTGAAACCGTTTGCTTACAATCATTCAGAGCACTATGCTATACTCTTTAAAATTAATCCAGCTTGGCTTTTTAGCCCTTTTTTTATGAAACTGCGACTGCGGCAGCCGAATCCGGCTAGCCTTGCCTTGTTTCATAAAAAATCATCTAAAAATCCTGCGCATTTGAAATTCTAAATTTTAAATCTAATAAAATTCATCATAAATGACACAAACAGAGCTTTATGGTCTAAATTTAGAAGTAACGATTAACGATTAGTTTTAATGAGTATAGCAGTGTGATGGACTGCCTTTTGCATAATGAGCCTGCGAGTTGTGGTGTCTGGCGAGGTTAAGGAAACCCGGAGCCGTAGCGAAAGCGAGTCTTAATAGGGCGATTAGTCAGATGCTGCAGACCCGAAACGATGTGATCTATCCATGAGCAGGTTGAAGCCGGTGTAAGAGCCGGTGGAGGACCCAACCGACGGCCGTTGAAAAGGCTCCGGATGACTTGTGGATAGGGGTGAAAGGCCAATCAAACATCGTGATAGCTGGTTCTCTCCGAAATATATTGAGGTATAGCGTCGTGTAGTAGTTATAAGGGGTAGAGCACTGAATGGGCTAGGGCATACACCAATGTACCAAACCCTATCAAACTCCGAATACTTATAGCGTAACCACGGCAGTCAGGCGGCGAGTGATAAAATCCGTCGTCAAGAGGGAAACAACCCGGACTAACAGCTAAGGTCCCCAAATCTCATTTAAGTGGAAAACGATGTGAAGTTACTGAAACAACCAGGAGGTTGGCTTAGAAGCAGCCATCCTTTAAAGATAGCGTAATAGCTCACTGGTCTAGTGATTTTGCGCGGAAAATATAACGGGGCTAAAATGAGTACCGAAGCTTTAGACTTGCACTTAATCATTTATACTAGCTCGTCTTTTGGCGATAAATTAATGAGTTCGATTTTTTCTCAATCGATAGGCTAAAAGCCTTATCTCAATCGAAAAAATCTTCACAACATTAATTTCTCATCCAAAATACTTCGCTTTCTATATTCAAATTTTAAAGATTTCAAACTTTGTTGATTTTAAAATTTTTTAGAATTTTAAAATCCCAACTTAGATATTTAAAATTTAACAACCAAGAAGCGAAGAAAGACAAACAAAACTTTAAGACATCGGATAAATTCTTAAATATCTTAAGTTTTAAATTTGAATAAAGTAAGAAGAAAAGTATAAATCATTAAGTGCAAGTGGTAGGAGAGCGTTCCAATCAGCGTCGAAGCCGTACCGGTAAGGAGCGGTGGAGCGGTTGGAAGTGAGCATGCAGGCATGAGTAGCGATAAAATACGTGAGAATCGTATTCGCCGTAAACCCAAGGTTTCCTACGCGATGCTCGTCATCGTAGGGTTAGTCGGGTCCTAAGCAAAGTCCGAAAGGGGTATGCGATGGAAAATCGGTTAATATTCCGATACCGATATCAGTGTGCGACGGAAGGACGCTTAAAGTTAGTGGAGCTAGCGGATGGAAGTGCTAGTCTAAGGAAGTAGGTTGAGTTATAGGCAAATCCGTAACTCTTTATCCGAGATCTGAAAGGCTTCTGACGCTCTTCGGAGTAGATGAAGAATCCATGATACTATCGAGCCGAGAAAAGTTTCTAAGTTTAGCTGATATCGCCCGTACCGTAAACCGACACAGGTGGGTGGGATGAGTATTCTAAGGCGCGTGGAAGAACTCTCTTTAAGGAACTCTGCAAAATAGCACCGTATCTTCGGTATAAGGTGTGCCTAGCTTCGTTAAGAATTTACTTCGTAAGCGAAGAAGGTTACAACAAAGAGTCCCTCCCGACTGTTTACCATAAACACAGCACTCTGCTAACTCGTAAGAGGATGTATAGGGTGTGACGCCTGCCCGGTGCTCGAAGGTTAATTGATGATGTTAGCTTATGCAAAGCATCTGATCGAAGCCCGAGTAAACGGCGGCCGTAACTATAACGGTCCTAAGGTAGCGAAATTCCTTGTCGGTTAAATACCGACCTGCATGAATGGCGTAACGAGATGGGAGCTGTCTCAAAGAGGGATCCAGTGAAATTGTAGTGGAGGTGAAAATTCCTCCTACCCGCGGCAAGACGGAAAGACCCCGTGGACCTTTACTATAGCTTGACACTGCTACTTGGATAAAGATGCGCAGGATAGGTGGGAGGCTTCGATTCGTAGATCTCGGTTTACGATGAGCCATTGTTGAGATACCACTCTTCTTTATTCGGGTAGCTAACTAGCCTAAGTTATCCTTAGGTAGGACAATGTCTGGTGGGTAGTTTGACTGGGGCGGTCGCCTCCCAAAATGTAACGGAGGCTTACAAAGGTTGGCTCAAAGCGGTTGGAAATCGCTTGCAGAGTATAAAGGCAAAAGCCAGCTTAACTGCGAGACATACACGTCGAGCAGAGACGAAAGTCGGTCTTAGTGATCCGGTGGTTCTGTGTGGAAGGGCCATCGCTCAAAGGATAAAAGGTACCCCGGGGATAACAGGCTGATCTCCCCCAAGAGCTCACATCGACGGGGAGGTTTGGCACCTCGATGTCGGCTCATCGCATCCTGGGGCT